>JBAZPY010000083.1:0-6421 GCA_041645515.1 Agrococcus sp. | reverse complement strand
GCGACGGATGCCGGGGCCATCGCGGCCGTGCACGCCGACGTCGTCATCGAGTCGTCGGGCACCGTGCCCGGGCTCGCCGCCGCCATCGGCGGCGCCCGCCGCGGCGGCACGGTCGTCATGCTCGGCCTGCAGCGCGCCGGCGACATCGCCGTGCCGATGGCGACGGCCATCACGCGCGAGCTCACCCTGGTCGGCTCCTTCCGCTTCAACGACGAGCTCGACGAGGTGCTCGCGGCGCTCGCGGACGGCTCCCTCGACGCCGCCGCCGTCATCAGCCACGAGCTGCCGATCGCCGACGGCCTGCGCGCCCTCGAGGTCGCGCGCGACGCATCCGTATCCTCGAAGGTGCTGCTGACGTTCGACGCGGCCGAGGGCGACGAAGGAGTGGGGCGATGAGCGAGACGCGGTACCCGTCGATGATCATCATGGGCGTGCAGGGCTCGGGGAAGTCGACGATCGGCGCCGTGCTCGCGCAGCGGCTCAACATCGACTTCATCGACGGCGACGACCTGCACCCGCCGGCCAACAAGGAGAAGATGCGCGGCGGCACGCCCCTCACCGACGAGGACCGCGTGCCCTGGCTCAAGACCATCGGCGACACGATCGCGGAGGGCACGGCGAAGGGCCGGGTCACCATCGTCGCGTGCTCCGCGCTCAAGCGCTGGTACCGCGAGCTGCTCCGCTCGAGCGACCCGTCGCTCGTCTTCGTGCACCTGGTCGGCGGCAAGGGCCTGCTGACCGACCGACTGGCGCACCGCGACCACGAGTACATGCCGAGCACGCTGCTGGACAGCCAGATGGAGACGCTCGAGCCGCTCGCCGAGTGGGAGCACGGCATCGCCATCTCGGTCGAGCAGACCCCCGCCGCGATCGTCGACGAGGTCACCCGCATCCTCACCGCGCGCGCCGCCGGCCGCGCCGTCGAGCCGGGTCCCGGCGCGACGCTCACCGGCGCCATCGACGTCCAGGCGGGCTGAGCCGCCCCGACCCCCAGCCGCCCTCCCGGCGGCGCTTCCGCACGTCCAAGCACCGAACCGCACACAGGAGACACACCCATGGAAGATCTCGTCCTCAATTGGGACCTCGGCACCGGAGGGCTCCTGCTGCTGGCAGCGGCGTCCATCGCGCTGCTGCTGGTGCTCATCATGACCTTCAAGATCCACGCCTTCCTGGCGCTGATGATCACGAGCCTGCTGACGGCCGTCGCCGCCGGCATCCCGTTCGACAAGCTGATCGCGGCGATCCAGTTCGGGTTCAACCCGACCCTCGGCAGCGTCATGCTGCTCGTCGCGCTCGGCGCGATGCTCGGGCGCATGATCGAGACCTCGGGCGGCGCGCGCGTGCTCACCGACCGGCTCATCGCCCGCTTCGGCGAGCGGCGCGCCGGCATGGCCGTCGGCGTCGCCAGCCTGCTGATGGGCTTCCCGATCTTCTTCGACGCGGGCCTGGTCGTCATGATGCCGATCATCTACGCCGTCTCCCGCCGGCTCGGCGGGTCGCTGCTGTCGGTCGCGTTCCCGGCCGCGCTCGCGTTCAGCGCCATGCACATCTTCGTGCCGCCGCACCCCGGCCCGGTGAGCGCATCCGCCATCCTCGGCGCCGACGTCGGCCTCGTGCTCATCCTCGGTCTCGTCGTCGCGCTGCCGGTCTGGTACCTCGTGGGCGTGCTGTTCGGCGGCTGGGTCGGGCGCAAGTACCACGTCGACGTGCCGTCGATCCTCGACGGCTCGCGCGAGGACCACGAGGAGATGGAGTCGAACCCGGCGTTCGGCAAGATCATCCTCCTGCTCGTGCTGCCGCTCTTCCTCATCCTGCTGAACACGGGTCTCAACATGTACGCGGCCACGACCGAGGACCCGGATGCGTTCAAGGCCGAGCCCGTCGTCGCCCTGCTGCGCACCCTCGGCGAGACGCCCATCGCGCTGCTCATCACGGTGCTCGTGTCGTTCTGGCTGCTCGGCTGGGGCATGGGCAAGAAGGGCTCGCTGCTCGACAAGATCGCCGACAGCGCGCTGGGCCCCATCGCCTCCGTCGTGCTCGTCACCGGCGCCGGCGGCATGTTCGGCGGCGTGCTCCGCGTCACCGGCATCGGCAACGCGATCGCCGAGTCGCTCAACTCGGTCGGCATGCCGGTCATCGTCGCTGCCTTCCTCATCTCGCTCATCGTGCGCATCGCGCAGGGCTCGGCGACCGTCGCGCTGACGACGGCCGCCTCGCTCATGGCGGGCGTCGTGGTCGACGGCGGCTTCAACCCGGTGGAGGTCGCCGCGATCGTACTCGCCACGGCGGCCGGCTCCGTCGGCTTCAGCCACGTGAACGACTCCGGCTTCTGGCTCGTCAGCAAGTTCTTCGGGCTCGACGTGAAGACGACGCTGAAGACGTGGACGGTCGCGCAGGGCCTGATGGCGATCATCGGCTTCGCGATCTCGTTCGTGATCTACCTCGTCGGCGGCATGTTCGGCTGACGCCGCGCACACGCTGACGACGGAACCGGGGGCCCGAGCGGGCTCCCGGTTCTGTCGTCCCGAGGCGCCGCTGCCGAGCCGCCGGTACCGATTCGTGGGTGGTCGCCGCGTGCATCCGCGAATCCGTACCGGAGCCCGGAGCGGCCGCGAGCTGCCGGTACCGATCTGCGGGTCGACCGGGGGTGATAGAGTCTGAGGCTGAACTTCGGCGAGGGATGCGGACGCATCCGTGATCGACGCAGTGGCAGCAGCGGACCCAGTCCTCACGCTTCGCGCGTTCGAGTCGACCATCGACGGGCTGCGGCCCACTAGGAGCACTTCCATGACTGACGCCAGCAAGCTCGTCACCGAGATCCGCACGGCCTTCGGCAAGGGCGCAGCCCGCAAGCTGCGCGCCGTCGGCAAGATCCCCGCTGTCCTCTACGGCCACGGCAGCGAGCCGCAGCACCTCACGCTCGACGCGCACGACGTGTTCATGCTCGTCCGCCGCTCGAACGCGATCTTCGACCTCGACATCGAGGGCACGTCGCAGCTCGCGCTCGTGAAGGACATCCAGCGCAACCCGGTCCTCCAGGGCGCGCAGGCCATCGAGCACCTCGACCTCGTCATCGTCACGCGCGGCGAGAAGGTCGTCGTCGACGTGCCGATCCACGTCGAGGGCGAGTCGGCACCGGGCACCATCACGAACCTCGAGCTCACGAGCATCTCGATCGAGGTCGACGCGATGCAGATCCCGAACAACCTCGTCGTCTCGATCGACGGCCTCGAGGAGGGCGCGCACGTCCTCGCCGGCGGCATCGAGCTGCCCGCAGGCGCCACCCTGCTCACCGACCCCGAGGCGCTCATCATCGGCATCATGGTGCCGGCCGCCCCGCAGGACGAGGCCGAGGGCGCAGAGCCCACCGGCGCCGGCGCGAGCGGCGAGGCGTCGGACGACTCCGGCTCGGCGGCGTAGGTCTCGGCCGACCGCGCCCACATGGCGCAGACGTGGCTCGTGGTCGGGCTCGGGAATCCCGGGCCCGACTACGAGCGCACGCGCCACAACATCGGCCGCCGCGCGCTGGCCGAGGTGGAGCGCCGCGCCGGCGCGACGCCGAAGCGGCACGGTCGCGCGCAGGCGCTCGTCGCCGAGTCGCGCGTGATCGGCGGCCCGAAGGTGGTCACCGCGTTCCCGACCAGCTGGATGAACCGCTCCGGCGGGCCGGTCGCGCAGCTGATGGACTTCTACGGGGTGGACACCGAGCACGTCATCGTGCTGCACGACGAGCTCGACCTGCCGCTCGGCACCGTGCGCCTCAAGCAGGGCGGCGGCCACGGCGGCCACAACGGGATGCGCGACATCATCGCCGCCCGCGGGGGCGACGTGCTGCGCGTGCGGCTCGGCATCGGCCGCCCGCACGGCCGGCAGGACGCGGCAGACTTCGTGCTGAAGCCGTTCGCGAAGGCGGAGCAGGAGGAGGCCGAGCTGCTCGTGCAGCTGGGCGCCGACGCGGTCGAGCGCATCATCGCGGAGGGCTTCGCCGAGGCCCAGCAGCGCATCCACGCGCCGCTGTGACCCCGGCTGCCCGCTGACCCCTCAGCGCCCGCCGCTAGCATGGAGTGCCGATCGGAAGGGAAGTGCGTCTCGTGCGTCGAACCGCCACGCGTGTCGCTGCCGTCATCGCGGTGAGCCTCGCGCTCGCAGGATGCGCCAGCGCCGAACCGGAGCAGCCGACCGAGCCAGAGGGCCCGAACGGCTACACGCTGTCGGCGAGCCTCGACGACGGCTCCATGCTGTGGTCGGATGCAGGCGAGGAGTCGGGCCTCACCGACCTGATCCTCGAGGACGCCGACGGCCGCATGTTCGCCTCCTGCCTCGGCACCGGCCCGCTGCTGTGCATCGGCGGCCCCGAGACGGCGCGCGGCGCGCTCGTGATCGCGCCCGCCGGCGCCGAGCGCGCGGTCATGCAGTGGTACGGCCAGGAGGTCGAGCTCGTGCGCGGCGAGAGCACGGCGCCGGACGCCCCGCCGGTCTTCGCCGGCGTGATGCCGCCCGTGCTCGCGGAGGGCGGCTACAGCCTCGAGGTGTTCGACGGCGCCGGCACCGTCGTCATGGCCCAGTGATCGATGCGATGAGCCTGGCGAAGTGAGCCTGCAGCCCCTGCTCGAGCTGCTGGAGCGCGGTGCGCTCGCGCCCGTCCTCGAGGCGAGCCGCGGTGGCGCGCTCTCCGGCATCGAGTCGATGCGCGCGCCGGTGGTGGCGTCGATCGCGAGCGCCCAGGACCGGCCGCTGCTCGTCATCACCGCCACGCGCCGCGAGGCCGAGGCGGTGCGCGACGACATCGGTGCGTGGCTGCCCGCCGCTCAGGTGCTCGAGCTGCCCGCCTGGGAGACGCTGCCGCACGAGCGGCTGAGCCCCTCCGCCGAGACGGTCGGCCGCCGCGGCGCCACGCTGCGGGCGCTCGCCGAGCGGCGACCCGGCACGCCCACGATCGTCGTCGCGTCCGTGCGCGCCGCGCTGCAGCCGGTCGCCGACAACCTGCTCTCCGTCGCCCCCGTCGAGCTCGTGGCCGGTGCGCGCGGCGTCGACCTCGCCGCGCTCTCGCGGCAGCTCGTCGACCTCGCGTACACGCGCGTCGACATGGTGACCCGGCGCGGCGAGTTCGCCGTGCGCGGCGGGATCGTCGACGTCTTCGCCCCCGCCGACGACTACCCGGTGCGCATCGAGCTGTTCGGCGACGAGGTCGAGCAGATGCGCCGGTTCCACGTCGCCGACCAGCGCTCCGATGCCGCGCCGATCGAGCGGGTCGTGCTGCCGCCGAGCCGCGAGATGCTGCTCACGGATGCGGTGCGCGCGCGGGCGCGCCAGCTCGCCCCCGAGTTCCCCGGCATCCAGCAGATGCTCGAGAAGATCGCCCAGGGCATCCCGGTCGAGGGCATGGAGTCCCTCGCCCCCGCGCTGCTGCCGCGGCTCGTGCCCATCACGCACTACCTGCCCGACGCGGGCGTCGTCGTGCTCGGCCCCGAGCGCATCCGCGATCGCGTGGCGAGCCTGAACGAGACGAACCAGGAGTTCCTCCAGGCGGCCTGGAGCGCCGCGACCGCGGGCGGCGACGCGCCGGTCGACCTCACCAGCGGCTTCCTGAGCCTCGACGAGCTGCGCGACCAGGTGCGCGCGCCGTGGTGGACCTACTCGACGCTGCAGGCGGACGACACGGTCACGGGCATCGACGCGCTCCCGGTGCCGAGCTTCACCGGTCGCGCCGACGGCGCCGTCGACCACTTGCGCGAGCGGGCCCGCGACGGGTGGCGGGTCGTCGTCACCGCGGCCGGTCACGGCCTCGTCGAGCGCGCGGTGCAGGTGCTCGGCGAGCACGAGGTCGCTGCTCGCATGGCCGAGGCGCTGCCCGCCCAGCTCGAGCCCGGCGTCGTGCACGTCACGCAGGCGTCGATCGAGCACGGGTTCTCGATGCCGGACGACCGCATCGAGCTGCTGAGCGAGGCGGAGTTCTTCGGCCGCGCGGTCGGCGTCGACGCCCGGCAGCCGCACAAGCTCGCGGGCCGGCGCCGCTCGGTCGTCGACCCGCTGCAGCTCAAGGCCGGCGACTACGTCGTGCACGAGACCCACGGCGTCGGCCGGTTCGTCGAGCTCACGCAGCGCACCGTCTCCACCGGCGGGCGCAACCCGGTGAAGACGACCCGCGAGTACCTGGTGATCGAGTACGCCCCGTCGAAGCGCGGGCATCCCGGCGACCGGCTCTCCGTGCCGACCGACCAGCTCGACCAGCTCAACCGCTACGTCGGCGGCGAGGCGCCGCAGCTGTCCAAGATGGGCGGCAGCGACTGGCAGCAGTCGAAGGCGAAGGCGCGCAAGGCCGTGCGCGACATCGCGGTCGAGCTCGTGCAGCTCTACTCGAAGCGGATGGCGTCGAAGGGGCGCGCGTTCGGCCCCGACTCGCCGTGGCAGCGGGAACTGG
>JBAZPY010000082.1:0-6425 GCA_041645515.1 Agrococcus sp. | reverse complement strand
ACGACGCTCGCCGCCGACCTGCGCCGCGACCTCCGAGCCCCGGGCGAGAGCTCCGGCTCGGCCGCCGGCACCGCCCGCGCCGCGCTCGCCGCCCACGTGCCGCCCGCCACCGCATCCGTCTACCTGCAGCCCGACCTCTCCGCCGTCGCGCCCGGCCCTCTCGAGGCGACCGTCGAGACCCGGCTGCGCCGCATCGCCTCGCTCGAGCGCGCCGGCATCGCCTCGCAGTGGCGCGTGACCGCGCAGAGCGTCGCGACCGGCCTGGCCGCGGGTGAGACGGCCGAGGAGCTGCTCGACTTCCTCGGCCACATCTCGCTCACCGGGCTGCCGCAGCCGGTCGCGTACCTCGTGCGCGACACCGCGGCCCGGTTCGGAGCGCTGCGCGTGCGCGCCGTCGACCCGGTCGCCGAGGGCGGCGCGCGCTCGCAGGCGCGCAGCGACGACGAGCAGATGATCCGCACGATCGCCGTCGACCGCGCGCTCGCCAGCGCGGGTCCGGTGCAGACCGGGCCGCACCGCATCACGTTCCGCACGAGCGCCGAGGAGGCGCTCGAGGCGCTGCTCGAGGAGCGCTACCCCGCGGTGCTCGAGGACGATGCGGGCGAGCTGGTCGTGCGCGTGCCCGACCGCGCGCCCCGCCGGGAGCGCGAGCGGCACCGGCTCGTCGCGCGCCTCCGCGACGCGGGCTTCGAGGTGGGCGAGCAGGAGCGCGCCTGGCTCGAGCGGCAGCTGCTGAGCGCCGTGCGGGAGCGCGTGCCGGTGCGGCTGACGGTGACGACCAGCGGCGAGCCCGTCGACATCGAGCTCGTGCCGCTCGCCGTCGCCAACGGTCGACTGCGCGCCCGCGACCCCAACCGCGACGTCGAGCGCACCCTGCCGCTCAGCGCGATCACCAAGGTCGCCGGGCTGGGCGTCTCGACGTAGCAAGGATCGCCAACTCAGGCGCATAGCTGCCGCCAGCGTCTCGAACATCCGCTGGTACATCGCCTCACAGGCGCCCTGCCGAGCCGCCACCTCGACCGCGACGGCCGCGTGGCCGGAGGTGAAGTGGCCGGGCAGCGGGACGTACCGGATCGCGAACGTCACCTCTCCCCGGTGCTCCGCCCGCAGCGCCTCCGTCGTGGGGTAGACGGCGCCGCACGACTCGCACTCGAAGCCGAGGAACTCGACGACGACGGGAGCGTCCAGGCCGGCATCGTCGACGATGTGCATCGACTCGTCCACGAGCGGCGGCAGCGACTGCTGCGACGACGAAGCGTCCGTCGCGGCTCCGCTCTCGGGAGGCGTGGCGGCGCCTCCCCACGGCCGGACGATGAGCAGCAACGCCGTGATGACGATCGCGGCAGCGAGCGCGACGATGGAGACCACGATGAAGGGACGGGTGCGCACCCATTCACGAAAGCGTCGATCCGCGCTCGCAGGCCGCGCAGCACCCGCCCGCATCCTCGTCGGCGTCGTCCGCACCGAGGCTCGGAGCGCAGCAGAGCTCGCCCCGCCACGCCTCGACGCCCTCGCGCACCGCGAGGCCCGCGACGACGAGCGCGGCGACGGAGTCTGCCCACCACCAGCCCAGCAGCGAGTTCGCGAGCAGACCGACGAGCACGGCCGCCGAGAGGTAGGTGCAGACGAGCAGCTGCTTGGCGTCGGCCTGCACGCTGCGGGAGCCGAGCTCCTTGCCCATGCGGAGCTCGAACCACGCGAGTGCCGGCATGACCACCACGCTGAGCGCGGCGATGGCGATGCCGACCGGGCTGTGCTCGACCGCCCCGACTCCCGCGAGCGACAGCACCGCGTCGATCGTCACGTAGGCCGCGAGCGCGAAGAACGCGATCGCGACGATCTTGACGGTCCCGGCCTCCCACCGCTCCGGATCCTTCCGGGTGAACTGCCACGCAACCGCGGCCGCAGACATCACTTCGACCACCGAGTCGGGCCCGAACCCGATGAGCGCGGCAGAAGACGCCACGGAGCCCGCCCAGATCGCGATGACTGCCTCGATGACGTTGTAGCTGATGGTGAAGCCGACGATCCAACGCACCCGACGGCGGAGCCGCGCGCGCCGGTGGTCGGTCAGCGTCGCCGTCACGCCGAGGCCTCGCAGCATCCGTCGACCGGGCACGAGTCGTCGATGCAGGGGGCACCCTCATCGACGGCGAGCGTCACCGACAGCAACGACTCGATCGCCCGGGCCAGGTGCGGGTCCGCGATCTCATACCGTGTGTGGCGCCCTTGCGGCTCGGCCACGACGATGCCGCAGTCGCGCAGGCACGCGAGGTGATTGGAGACGTTGGTCCGCGATGCGTCGAGCTCGCGCGCGAGGACAGCCGGATACCCGGGGCGGTCGAGCAGTTGCAGCAGGATGCGTGCGCGGGTGGGGTCGGCCATCGCACGCCCGAGTCGATGCATCACGTCGAGGCGCGAAGCGATAGTCAGCACAGGCTGACTATACAGCGGATGCTGACGTATGCCAGCCGCGCCAACGGCGAGCAGCATGCCCGCATCCTGCCCAGCGCACTCGATGCAAGAGGCGTCGGTGGCGAGATCCGCTCAGGGTCCGGTGAGCACCAGCCACAGCAGCACGCCGTTGAGCGCCGTCAGCGCTGCCGCGGCGGTCGCACCGCCGAGGGTCGTCCAGATCCGATTCACGTGCTGCCCCATGAGCGCGCGGTCCGCCGTCAGTCGCACGAGCGGGATGAGGGCGAACGGGATGCCGAACGACAGGATCACCTGGCTCAGCACGAGCGCGAGCGTCGGATCGACGCCCACGGCGAGCACGGCGAGCGCCGGGATGAGCGTGACGAGGCGCCGGGTCACCAGCGGCACGCGCGTGCGGAGCAGCCCCTGCATGATCTCGGCGCCGGCGTACGCACCGACCGACGTGGAGGCGAGGCCGGATGCGAGCAGGCCGACGGCGAAGAGCGTCGCGACGACGGGTCCGAGCGACTCGCCGAGCGCAGCATGCGCTCCCTCCAGGGAGTCGGTGCCGTCGACGCCCGCCAGGTTCGCCGCGGCCAGCAGCATCATCGCGATGTTGACCCCTCCGGCGATCACCATCGCGACCGACACGTCGATGCGCGTCGCGCGCAGCAGTCGCGGTGTGCTCAAGCCGGCTCGATCGCGGAAGCGGTCGCGCGCCAGGCTCGAGTGCGCGTAGATCGCGTGCGGCATGATCGTCGCGCCCAGGATGCTCACCGCGAGCAGCACCGAGTCCGTGCCCTGGAAGCGGGGCACGAGCCCGGCCGCGAAGCCGAGCGGGTCGGGCGGTGAGACGACGACTCCCCACGTGAATCCGAGCACGATGACGGCGAGCAGCCCGATCACCACACCCTCGAACGCGCGCGGCCCGCGCTGCGACTGCACGGCGAGCAGCACGAGCGAGACCGTCCCGGTGATGAGCCCTCCGAGGAGCAGCGGGATGTCGAACAGCAGCCACAGCGCCACCGCGCCGCCGATGACCTCCGCGAGGTCCGTCGCCATGGCGACGCCCTCGGCCTGCACCCAGTAGGCGATCCGGCCGGCGCGCGAGCCGATGCGCTCCCCGCACAGCTCCGGCAGGCTCTTGCCCGTCACGACCCCGAGCTTGGCCGAGAGGTACTGGATGAGCCACGCGACGAGGTTCGCGCTCACGACCACCCAGATCAGCAGGTATCCGTAGCGCGCGCCGGCCGTCACGTTCGACGCGACGTTGCCGGGATCGAGGTACGCGACGCCCGCGACGAGCGCCGGCCCCAGCAGCAGGACCCAATGCGGCCCGCGCGCGATGCTGGGACCGGCGATCACGCGGCTGCTCATGCCGCGAGCGTAGCCGGGATTTCGGTGGCCCGAAAACTTTTGATCAGGGATGCCGAACGGCGGCCGACTCCTGCTCCTGAATGCGTGCGGTCTCGATCTGGAACGTGGAGTGGTGCACCGCGACGTCGAAATCCTCCTCGACACAGCGCTGGATGTCCTCGAGCACCTGCGCTGCGTGACCGTCGGAGAAGCACCCGTCGTCGACGACGACGTGCGCGCTGATCGTGGGGAGCCCCGTGGCCACCGTTGAGGCGTGCAGGTCGTGGACATCCTCGACGTGCTCGAGCTCCAGGATGTGGCGGCGGACCTCGTCGAGGTCGAGACCGCTCGGCGTGAACTCCATGAGCACCGCGGTGGTCTCCTTCATCAGCATGAACGCCCTGGGCGCGATCAGCGCCGCGATGAAGAGTCCGGCGATGGCGTCGGCCTGCTGGAAGCCGGTGGTCGAGATCACGATCGCGGCGACGATCACGCCGAGCGAGCCGAGCGCGTCGTTCAGCACCTCGAGGAAGGCCGCTCGCATGTTGAAGTTGGCGCCCCGGCTCGACGAGAGGATGACGATGGCGACGATGTTCACCACGAGGCCGATGATGCCGAACACCACGAGCTCCGAGGCGGGGATGTCGGGCGGCTCGAAGAGCCGACGGATGCCCTCGATCGCCGCGTAGACGCCGACGCCGAGCAGCAGCGTCGCCTGCCCCAGCGCCGCGATCACCTCGATGCGGCGGAAGCCCCAGGTCCGCTTCGATGTCGATGGCCGCCGCATGAGCGTTGCGGCGATGAGCGCGACGAGCAGGCCCGACGCATCCGCGAGCGCGTGCGCCGTGTCGGTGAGCAGCGCGAGACTGCCCGTCAGCACCGACCCGACGGCCTGCGCGATCACCATCGTCGCCGTCAGCCCGAACGCGATGCCGAGCCGGATGCGGAAGTCGCCCGTCACGGCACCGTCGCCCCCTGCTGGGCCGTGGTCATGTCCCGCTCCCATGGGTCCCCTCCTCTCCGGTCGCGCCACCGCTGCGCGCGGCGTCTGTCAGATGGGCGTGCAGCACGTGCTGCCCGCCAGCGGCCTCGAGCAGCTGCTCGGCCGCGGTGATGAGCGCCGCGAGCAGCGCCGGTCGCGCGAGCACGTACCAGGTCGCCCTGCCTTCGACGCGCGCATCGATCAGCCCGCACTCCACCAGGAACGCCACGTGCTTGCTCACGGTCGACTGGGCGAGGCCCAGATGGTCGACCAGGTCGCGCACCCGATGCTCACCCGTGGCGAGGTGCTGCAGCACGGTGAGCCTCGACCCGTCGGCGAGCGCTTGGAACAGGTGCGCGAACGCCGCGGTCGCGTCTCGGTCGATCTGCACCGCCTCTTTGATCGCCATGGGGCGATGTTATCGCCGCCGAGCGTTCTTTGCAACGGCGGACCTCCACTCCGCGCACGGGGCCGCTTCGCACGGCGAGGAGTAGGCTTGCAGGCTATGTCGCTCCCAGGCCCGCTGATCGTGCAGTCCGACCGCACCGTGCTGCTCGAGGTGGCCCACCCCGATGCGACGGCGGCCCGGCAGGCGCTGCAGGTCTTCGCCGAGCTCGAGCGCGCACCCGAGCACATCCACACCTACCGTGTGACGCGACTGGGGCTGTGGAACGCGCGAGCCGCCGGCCACACCGCCGACGAGATCATCGGCACGCTCGACCAGCACGCGAAGTTCCCCGTGCCCGCGGGCGTCGCCCAGGACATCCGCGAGACGATCGGCCGGTACGGCCGCCTCGTCATCGAGCGCGACGACGAGGGCCTCGTGCTGCGCAGCCAGGACCGGCCGGTGCTCGAGGAGGTGCGCCGCTCGCGCAAGATCGCGCCGCTCCTCGGCGGCCCCACCGCGGACGGCATCCGGGTGGTCGACTGGGCCCGAGGCGAGCTGAAGCAGGAGCTCGTGAAGCTCGGCTGGCCCGCCGAGGACCTCGCCGGCTACACGCCCGGCACCCCGCTCGAGATCGACCTGGTGGAGGACGGCTGGAGCATGCGGCCGTACCAGCAGGATGCGGTGACGCACTTCGCCGACGCCGGCTCGGGCGTCGTCGTGCTCCCCTGCGGCGCCGGGAAGACGATCGTCGGCGCCGCCGCCATGGCCGCGACCGACACGACCACGCTCATCCTCGTCACCAACACCGTCTCCGCGCGCCAGTGGCGCAGCGAGCTGCTGGCCCGCACGAGCCTCACCCCCGACGACATCGGCGAGTACTCCGGGCACAGCAAGGAGATCAAGCCGGTCACGATCGCGACCTACCAGATCCTCACCGTCAAGCGCGGCGGCGAGTACGCGCACCTGGGCGTGCTCGACGCGCTCGACTGGGGCCTGATCGTCTACGACGAGGTGCACCTGCTGCCCGCGCCCGTCTTCAAGCTCACCGCCGACCTGCAGGCGCGCCGCCGCCTCGGCCTCACCGCCACGCTCGTGCGCGAGGACGGCCGCGAGTCCGACGTGTTCAGCCTGATCGGGCCCAAGCGCTTCGACGCCCCCTGGAAGGAGATCGAGGCGCAGGGCTTCATCGCCCCGGCCGAGTGCTTCGAGGTGCGCATCACGCTCGACGAGGACGAGCGGCTCGAGTACGCGGCCTCCGGCGACCGCGACCGCTACCGGATCGCC
>JBAZPY010000081.1:0-6533 GCA_041645515.1 Agrococcus sp. | reverse complement strand
AGGACCACCGGCTGGCGCAGCAGGCGCTCGACCGCGCGGGTGGCGCGGACCTCGTGCAGCTCGACGGGCGCATCGGCGACGCGCAGCGCGAGGTCGGGCACCGGCGGGCGCAGCTCGAACGGCTGACGCGGCAGCTGGCGGAGGTCGGCATCGACCGCGCGCCCGGCGACGAGGCGCAGTTCGCCGAGCTGCGCACGATGGCCGACGACGAGCTGCGCCAGCCCGCGGCCAAGCTCGACATGGAGCACCCCGCCGTGCAGCGGCTGTCGCAGGCGACCGAGCGGCGCAAGCGCATCGATGCCGAGCTGCAAGCCCTGCGGCGCTCGCGCAGCAACATCGACGCGCGCCGGCTCGACGTGCGGTCGCGGCTGGCCGAGCACTTGGGCGTGCCGGAGCAGGCGGTGCCGTTCGCAGGCGAGCTGCTCGCCGTGCGGCCCGAGGAGCGGCGGTGGACCGGAGCCATCGAACGGGTGCTGCGCCCGCTCGCCACCACCCTGCTGGTGCGAGCCGAGCACCTGTCCGCAGCGCGGCGCTGGATCGACAGCGCATCGCTCGGCACGCGTCTCACCTACGAGGTGGTGGAGGCCGAGGTGCCGAGCCCGCGGTCGCTCGCCAGCGACGCCTCGCTCGTGCGGAAGGTCGCGGTGGGGGACGGGGGCTTCCACGACTGGCTCGCGCACCGGCTCTCAGACCAGTACGACATCGCGTGCGTGGAGACCGCCGACGAGCTCGACCGCTTCGCGCGCGCCGTGACGATCCGCGGGCAGGTGAAGCGCTCGGCCACCCGCTACGAGAAGGACGACACGTTCGCCGTGGGCGACCCGACGCGGTGGCTGCTGGGCTCGAGCGACGCGCGGCACGAGGCGCTGCTCGCGCAGCATGGCGAGGCGGAGGCTGCGGTGAGGTCGGCCGCGCGCGAGGTCGAGGTGCTGCAGGCCGAGGTCTCGCTCAGCACCCGCCGTCGGCAGCAGCTGACGCAGCTGCGCTCCGAGTCCTGGGAGCAGTACGACGCCGAGGCGGCGGCGGCGCGCGTCGCCCAGCTGCAGCGGCAGCGGCTCACGCTGACGAGCGCGAGCGGCGACCTGCAGCGTGCCGCCGCTGCGGCCGAAGAGGCCCGGGTCGCGGCGGGGCTGGCGCGCGCCGCCGCCGATGAGGCGGTCGCGCAGGACCGCACGGCGCAGGCCGAGCTCGAGCTCCTCGATCGTGCGATCGCCGAGGCGGGGCGCGCGATCGCCGCCGACGGCTGCGGCGAGCTGGCACCGGATGCGGTCGAGCAGGTCGCGGCGCGGTTCCGCGAGGTGCGGCGTCGCATCACGCTCGCCGAGCTCGCCGACGCCTCGCGCGAGGTCGAGGGCCGGCTCGGCAAGGAGCGGGAGCGGGCGATCGGCGAACGGGACCTGGCGGCCCAGGAGTTCGCGGCGGCTGCCACCGCGTTCCAGAGCAGGTGGCCCGCCGCATCCGCCGACTTCGTCGCTCGCGTCGACGACCGTGCGGGCTTCAGGGCGTTGCTCGAGACGATCGAGGCGAACGACCTGCCGTCGCAGGAGCAGAGCTTCCGGCGGCTGCTGCGCGACAAGTCGAGCACCGTCGTGGGCTTCCTGCGGAAGGAGCTGCTCGACGCGCCGAAGGAGGTGCGGGAGCGGATCGCGCCGGTCAACGAGTCGCTCGGGCGGTCGCAGTTCGATCGCGATCGCTTCCTGCGGATCCGCGTGAAGCTGACGCGTGGCGAGCTCGTGCAACGGTTCATGCAGGAGCTCGCGCAGATCGCGGAGGGGAGCTGGGACGACGAGGACGCCGCCTCGGCCGAGCGACGCTTCGCGGTGCTCGCGAAGCTGATGGCACGACTCGCGTCGAGCGACTCGGCGGATCGCAAGTGGCGGGAGCTGTGCCTCGACACCCGGCAGCACGTCTCGTTCCTCGCCGAGGTGGTCGACCGCTCGGGGCTCGTGCACGAGACCTATGACTCCGGTGCGTCGCTCTCGGGCGGTCAGCAGCAGAAGCTCGTGGTGTTCTGCCTCGCCGCTGCCCTGCGCTACCAGCTCACCGAGGACGGCTCGGAGCTGCCGCGCTACGGCACGGTCATCCTCGACGAGGCGTTCGACAAGGCCGACAGCACGTACACGCGCATGGCGATGGACGTCTTCGTGGAGTTCGGCTTCCATATGGTGCTCGCGACGCCGCTCAAGCTGCTGCAGACCCTCGAGCCGTACATCGGCGGCGTGGCCGTCGTGCAGAACGCGACGCAGCGGCAGTCGACGGTCGACCAGCTGGGCTTCGCGGAACCCTCGTGATCACGGTCGAGGACGCCCGGGGCCGGGTCGCCGGTCGGGTCGCCGCGCTGGCCCGCGACTGGGCTGCCGACCCTGACGCCGCTGCAGCAGCTGTCGTGCGCATCGCCCTGCACCCGCCCAGCGAGCGCGACGCGCTCGAGCAGCAGCCGGCGATCATCGCCTGGCGCGACGCGTGGATCGCGGTGGCCGACGAGCCCGGCGTCGCCGTGGAGTGGGCGACGCGCAGCTGGAGCCGCGTCGGCGCGCAATCCGTGCCGCTGCGCGTCACGGTGTCGGGTGCCGAAGCGCTTGCCCGCTTCGGCGGGTCTCGGTCGGCGGATGCGTGGGCGCGCCTCCGCGATCGCGTCGCCACCGCGATCGCGGCGCTGGGCGGTGGCGCTCAAGTCGTCGCGGCGGTGCGGTCGCACGCCACCGCGCTCACCGCGTATGCGGATGCCGAGTTCGAGACGGTGCTCGAGGTCGCGCGATGGCTCGCCGAGCACCCGGTCGACGGGATGCGGCCGAGGCAGCTGCCCATCCGCGGCGTCGACTCCAAGTGGTTCGGCTCGCATCGAGCTGTGGTGTCGCCGCTCGTGCTCGCGTCGAGCGGTCGCGAGACGCTCGGGATCGTCGAAGGCGCGCAGCAGTTCCGCGTCCGCCTCCTCGACGAGCGCACGCTCCCGCAGGCGCCGCGCAGCTTCGGCGCCGCAGTCGACGAGCTCGCAGCCTTGCGCGTCGAGTGCTCGACGGTGCTCGTGCTGGAGAACCTCGAGACCCTGCTCGCGCTGCCGCCGCTCCGCGATGTGGTGGCCGTGCATGGCTCCGGCTTCTCGGCGGCGGAGCTCGCCCGCGTGCCGTGGGTCGCGGACAACCGCATCCTCTACTGGGGCGACCTCGACTCCAACGGCTTCGCGATCCTGCACCGGCTGCGCTCGGCTGTCCCGGCTGTGAGCTCCGTGCTGATGGACGAGGACGTGCTGCTGCAGCACCGCGACCTCTGGGTGCCCGAGCCCAAGCCGGCGCGCGGCAGCTACCCGACGCTCGAGCCCTTCGAGGATGCGGTGCTCGACCGCCTCCGCGACGAGGGCGACGTTCGGCTCGAGCAGGAGCGCATCCCGTGGGGGTTCGCGCTCGAGCGGCTGCGTGCCGCGGTCAGCGGCTGAGCGGCCGAGCCGTGTCAGGGAGGTGTGCCGAGGTAGAGGGACGAGCGCTATGCCTCCACCTGCGTCGGCGCGCTGGCCGTGGTCAGCGCGCCGCGCGCTCTTCCGGCGTGAACCGCAGCGGGAAGCGCACGGGACCGGTGTTACCGGAGACCGGCAGCCACTCGCCCGGGCCGTCGGCAGCGACATCCGGCATCCGCTGCGCCAGCAGCGGCAGCGCGACGCTCATGTCCGTGCGGGCGACGAAGTGGCCGAGGCAGTGGTGCACGCCGCCGCCGAAGCCGCTGTGGAGCGGCCGGTCGTCGTAGGCGATGTCGAACGGCGCGTGCTCGGCCATCGCGCGCGGGTCGGTGCCGATCGCGTGCGAGAGCACTTGCACGATGCCGCCCTTGGGGATGAGCAGGCCGTGGATGTCGACGTCCTCGATCGCCTCACGGGTGACCCACGTGACGGTCGGGTTGACGCGCATGACCTCCTCCACAGCGCGGGCGCCGAGCTCCGGGCGCTCGGCGAGCAGCGCCCACTGATCGGGATGCGCGAGGAACGTCTGGACGGCGAGGCCCAGCTGGTTGCGGGTGGTCTCCATGCCGGCGAACGCCAGGAAGACGAGGGCGACGCTCAGCTCGCGGCGGCTGAGCGCATCGCCCGCCTCGTGCGCGGCGATGAGGGTGCTGACGAGGTCGTCGCGCGGCTGCGCCTGCCGGTCGACGATCACCCGCTCGATGTACTCGGTGAGCTCCTCGAGCGCGGCCTCGATGCGCGGCAGGTCGCGGCGCACGTTGATGCCGAACGACTTGCCGAGGTCGTCGGCGAGGTGCGCGACCTGCGTCCACTCCTCGTCGGGGAGGCCCAGCAGCAGGCAGAGGATGCGCGACGAGTAGGGCTCCGCGAACTCGCTCACGAACTCAACCTTGCCGCGGGCGGCGAAGCCGTCGATCAAGTCGTTCGCAAGCGCCTGGAACTGCGGCCGCATCGCCTCGATCGTCTTGCTGCGGAACGCCGGCCCGAGCAGGCGCCGCAGCCGCAGGTGGTCGTCGCCGTCGAGGCTGAGCAGCGTCTCCTGCCACCACTCGCGCCAGGGCCCGTCGTGGATGCCGTTCTGGTCGGGCCACTTGTCGTTGCCCTGGCGGAAGCGGCGGTCCTTGAGGAGCGCCGTGCCCTCCTCGTAGCGGAGGATCGCCCAGCCGTAGGGCGTCTCGGCGAACCAGCTCTCGTCCTGCGCGGCATGGACCGCCTCGGACGTCACGTCGAAGCCCGGATCGGCGAGGTCGAGGAAGCGAGGGGCGCTCATGACCGGAGCCTAGCCAGGCAACCGGGTTTCCAGCGACTAGATGAAGTCCAGCGGGTCGAACTCATCGATCGGGATGACCCGCACGCGCGGCAGCCGCGTGTTGAAGGCGGCAACGTCGTACTCGAGGTCGAAGAACTCGATGCCGTCGACGTCGCGCAGGCCGCCCGCCATGAACTCGCCGAAGCCGAGGATGCCGACGCGGGCGTCGCCTGCCGCGAGCCGCTCCATCTCGGGCACGAAGTCGCGGTCGTGGCTGACGAGCATGACGTCGGCGTCGCGCTCGACGAGCGCCTGCGCCGTGCGCTGGATGGCGATGTCGACGACCTTGCCCTCGCCGCGGAGCGGCACCGGCCGGTAGCCGATCGCGATGAGTGCCTGCACGAACGCGGCGGGCAGCTCACCCGGAACGGCGAGGAAGAACAGGCCCTTGACCGGC
The DNA here is from genome assembly GCA_041645515.1 of Agrococcus sp. Lineage (GTDB taxonomy): Bacteria > Actinomycetota > Actinomycetes > Actinomycetales > Microbacteriaceae > Agrococcus. The sequence continues at coordinate 1,376 of JBAZPY010000081.1, read as the reverse complement.
TGCTGCCAGGTCTGCTCGGCGAAGGTGAGCACCTTGTTCCAGCGAGGGCGCTCCTGCGGCTCGGGCCGCCGATTGAGCAGCGAGACGCCGAGCGTCGCATCGATGTTCTCGCCGTCGACGAGGAGATAGGTGGTGCGCTCGGCCATGAGCCGACCCTACAAGGGCTGGCTCAGACCGGACGGCAACTGGCCGCGTCCGCCCGGGTGGGCGAACGCGGCCGGTTCGGTCACTGCTCAGAGAGGCGCAGCGTTCCGGTCTTCAGTTCCTCACGACGGACGTCGCGCATCGAATCGAAGTGCGGGTCCTTTCGAAGCAGCATGACGAGCGAGATGCCGAGCAGAGCGACGATGATCGTGAACGGCAGCGCTGAGAGCATCGCGGCCTGCTGGAGCGCGCCGAGCCCGCCCATGAGCAGGAGCAGCGCGGCGCACACGCCAGTGAGGACCCCCCACGCCGTGAGCACCGGCTTGGCCGGCTCGAGGGCTCCGCGGGACGACAGCATGCTGAGCACGAAGGTGTTCGCGTCGGCGCCGGAGATGAAGAACAGCACGACCAGGATGATCGCGACCACCGATGTGACGCCCACCAGAGGGATGCTCGTGAGCATCTCGAAGAACGCCGAGTTGATGTCCTCGCCTGCCGCGGTGCCGATGGCACCGTCACCGTCGATATCGTACTTGATGGCCGCGCCACCGAAGATCGTGAACCATGCGAAGAACACGAGGCTCGGGACGACCATGACGCCGAGCACGAACTGGCGGATCGTGCGGCCCCGCGAGATCTTCGCGAGGAAGACGCCGACGAAGGCGCCCCAGCTCAGCCACCACGCCATCATGAAGTAGGTCCACCACTGCATCCACTGCGAGTCGTCGGTCGTCAGCGGGGTGACGAAGCTCATCTCGAAGAAGTTGCCGAGGTACGCGCCGGTCGAGCGGACGAAGAGATTCGCGATGAAGCTCGACGGGCCGAGGAAGAACACGTAGATCCCGAGGCCCACCGACAGCAGCATCGTGATCTGGCTGATGTACTTGATGCCGCGATTCACGCCGGATAGCGCCGAGAGCGTGAAGATGACGGTGATCACGGCGATGACTAGCACCTGGACGAAGGTCTCCGTGGGGACGCCGAACACGCGGTTCAGTCCTTCAGTGATCTGCGAGGCGCCCAGGCCCAGTGACGTCGTCGTGCCGAAGAGCGTGGCGATGATCGCGAACACGTCGATGACGTTGCCCAGCGGTCCGTCGACGCGGTCGCCGAAGATCGGGCGGAGCATGGGCGAGACGAGCCCGGTGTTGCCCTTGCGGTGCGTCGAGTAGGCGATGGCCAGGCCGAACACGCCGAACACGGCCCATGCGTGGGGGCCCCAGTCGAAGTAG
>JBAZPY010000080.1:0-6551 GCA_041645515.1 Agrococcus sp. | reverse complement strand
CGCCGTGCACGGCCAGGCCGACCAGCAGCGGCTGCGCTCGGCAGAGGCGCAGGCGGATGCGCTCGACCGGGCCGCGGGCGAGCCGCTGCGCGCCCTGCTGGCGGAGTACCGGGCAGAGCACGCGGCCTGGGCCGGCGCGCGCGACACGGCCACCCGCATCCGCGCGCAGCATGACGCCCGGGCGGCGGAGGCCGACGCTCTTCGCGCGGAGCTCGAGGACCTCGAGGCCGTCGACCCGCAGCCGGGGGAGCAGGACGCGCTCGCCGCGCTCGCCCACCGGCTCGAGCACGCCGAGGGGCTGCGGCTGCAGCTCGCCGAGGCGCACGCCGCGCTCTCGAGCGACGAGGACGCGCCCGACGCGGTGACGCTCGCCGGGCACGCCCGCCGACTGGTCGAGCGCGCGTCGGGGGATGACGCGTCGCTCGCGGACGCGCTCGACCTGCTCGTGCAGGCGGAGGCGCTGCTGCAGGAGGCGTCGTCGTCGATCGTGCGCGCCCTCGACGACCTCGAGCGCCCCGAGCGCAGCCTCGACGAGGTGCAGGAGCGGCGCGCCGCGCTCAGCGCGCTCGAGCGCCGGCTCGGACGCCCGCTCGACGAGGCGCTCGAGGCGGCGTCCGCCGCGGCGCTGCGGCTCGTCGAGCTCGAGGGCGACGATGCCCAGCTCGCGCGGCTCGACGCCGAGGAGTCGCGGCACCTCGAGGCCGCGACCGCCGTCGCGGACCGGTTGAGCGCGCTGCGCCGCGACGCGGCTCGGCGCCTCGAGGAGGCGGTCGGCGCGGAGCTGCGGGCGCTCGCGATGCCCGACGCGAGGCTCGTGGTGGAGGTCGACCAGGCTGCGGAGCTGGGCTACAACGGCCGCGACCGCGTCACGATGCTGCTCGCCCCGCACCCGGGCGCCGACCCGCGACCGGTGCAGAAGGGCGCCTCCGGCGGCGAGCTCAGCCGCATCATGCTGGCGATCGAGGTCGCGCTCGCGGACGAGAGCGTGCCGACGATGGTGTTCGACGAGGTCGACGCGGGGGTCGGCGGCGCGGCCGCGACCGAGATCGGCAGGCGGCTCGCGAGGCTCGCCGAGCACTGCCAGGTGATCGTCGTGACCCACCTCGCGCAGGTCGCGGCGTTCGCCGAGAGCCACGTGCGGGTGGTGAAGGGCACCGACGGCCGCATCACGGCGTCGCAGGTCGCCCGCGTCGACGGCGACGAGCGCCTGGCCGAGCTGGCCCGCATGCTCTCGGGCACCGCATCCGACACCGCGTTGGCCCACGCCCGCGAGTTGCTGGTCGGGGCGCGCGTCGTGGGTTAGGCTCGAAGCCCGTGAACCAAAGTGCAAACGGGACCGTCGCGAAGCCTAAGATCACCAAGCAGATCTTCGTCACGGGCGGTGTCGTCTCGTCGCTCGGCAAGGGCCTCACGGCCGCATCGCTCGGCAACCTGCTCACCGCGCGCGGGCTGCACGTCGTGATGCAGAAGCTCGACCCCTACCTGAACGTCGACCCGGGCACGATGAACCCGTTCCAGCACGGCGAGGTGTTCGTCACCGACGACGGGGCCGAGACGGATCTCGACATCGGCCACTACGAGCGGTTCCTCGACGTCAACCTGTCGCAGGCCGCCAACGTCACGACCGGCCAGATCTACTCGCGCGTCATCGAGCGCGAGCGCCGCGGCGAGTACCTCGGCGACACCGTGCAGGTCATCCCGCACATCTCCGACGAGATCAAGCGCCGCATGCGCCTGCAGTCGGAGGGCGACCCGCAGCCCGACGTGATCATCACCGAGATCGGCGGCACGGTGGGCGACATCGAGTCGCAGCCGTTCATCGAGTCGGCGCGGCAGATCCGCCACGAGCTGGGCCGCGCGAACGTGTTCTTCGTGCACGTCTCGCTCGTGCCGTTCCTCGGCGCGTCCGGCGAGCAGAAGACGAAGCCGACGCAGCACTCCGTCGCGACCCTGCGCTCGATCGGCATCCAGCCCGACGCGCTCGTGCTGCGCAGCGACCGGCCGGTCTCCGACTCGAACCGCAAGAAGATCGCGCTCATGTGCGACGTCGAGGAGGAGGCGGTCGTGAACGCGATCGACAAGCCCTCGATCTACGACATCCCCACCATGCTCACCGAGCAGGGCCTCGACACCTACATCATCCAGCAGCTGGGCCTGACCGCGGGCGACGTCGACTGGTCGCGCTGGCAGCCCGTGCTCGACGGCGTGCACCACCCGAAGCACGAGGTGACGGTCGGCCTGGTCGGCAAGTACATCGACCTGCCGGATGCGTACCTGTCGGTGACCGAGGCGGTCAAGGCCGGCGGCTTCGCGAACCAGACGAAGGTCAACATCCGCTGGATCCGCTCCGACGACTGCGAGACGCCCGAGGGGGCGGCCGCCCAGCTCGGCGAGCTCGACGGCATCATCATCCCCGGCGGCTTCGGCATCCGCGGCATCGAGGGGAAGCTCGGCGCGCTCAGGTTCACGCGCGAGAACGAGATCCCGACGCTCGGCATCTGCCTCGGCCTGCAGTGCATGGTGATCGAGGCGGCGCGCAACCTCGCCGGCATCGAGGGCGCCTCGTCGACCGAGTTCGACGAGTCGACGCCCGCGCCGGTGATCGCGACGATGGCCGAGCAGGAGCAGCACATCCACGGCGGCGACCTCGGCGGCACCATGCGGCTGGGCCTCTACGAGGCGAGGCTGGCGGAGGGCTCGCTCGCCGCGCGGCTCTACGGCGCCGACGTCTCGCACGAGCGCCACCGGCACCGCTACGAGGTGAACAACGCCTACCGCGACGAGATCGGCGCCGCGGGCCTCGCCTTCAGCGGCCTCTCGCCCGACGGCACGCTCGTCGAGTACGTCGAGCTGCCCGGCCACCCGTTCTACATCGCGACCCAGGCGCACCCCGAGCTGCGCAGCCGGCCGAACCGCGCGCATCCGCTCTTCCGCGGCCTCGTCGCGGCCTCGCTCGAGCGCCAGCGCGCGTCGAAGCTGTTCGACGAGACCGACGACGCGGACGTCGTAGAGGCGACCGCCTGATGCTCGCCGACGCGCTCGGCGCGCAGCCGGTGCTCGCCCGCGAGCAGCTGTTCGCCGGGCGCGTGTGGGACGTCGAGGCCCAGGAGTTCGAGCTCGGCGGCACGCGCATCCGCCGGGAGGTGCTCGTGCACCCCGGCGCGGTCGCCGTGGCGGCGATCAACGCCCGCGACGAGCTCATGCTCGTGCACCAGTACCGCCACCCAGCGGGCGGCACCCTGTGGGAGCTCCCCGCAGGACTGCTCGACGTCGACGGCGAGGCCCCGCTCGCGGCGGCGCAGCGCGAGCTCGCCGAGGAGACCGACCTCGCGGCGGACTCGTGGCAGACGCTCATCGACGTCTCGACGAGCGGCGGCGGCTCGACCGAGATCATCCGCGTCTACCTCGCGACCGGCGTGCGCGAGCTGCCTGACGCCTTCGACCGCTTCCACGAGGAGGCGGAGATGGAGACGCGCTGGGTGCCGCTCGACGAGGTCGTCGACGCCGCCCTCGGGATGCGGCTGCACAACGCCACGCTGCTGTCGGCGGTGTTGGCGATCACCGCGATTCGCGCCCGCGGCGTCGAGGCGCACCCGGTCGACGTGCCCTTCGACTGGCACGCCGCACACCGCCGGTGATCGTCCGCCGATGACGCCGCAGCAGGCCGTCGAGCGGCTGCTGCGGCAGCTCGCGATCGAGCGCGGCCTGTCGCCGCACACCGTCGCCGCCTACCGGCGCGACCTGGGCGGCTACCTCGCCGTGCTCGAGGCGCGCGGCGTGACGGATGCGTCGGCCGTCTCGGGCGACGACGTCGCCGCGTTCCGCGGCTCGCTCGCCGATCGCGGCCTCGCGGCCTCCTCGGTGGCGCGGCACCTGTCGGCCGTCAAGGCGCTGCACCGGTGGCTCGTCGACGAGCGCGTCGCCGCGGAGGACGTGGCGAAGGACCAGCGCCCGCCCAAGCTGCCGTCGCGGCTGCCGAAGGCCATCTCGATCTCGCAGATGCAGCGGCTGCTCGAGACGGCCGGCGGCGAGGACGCCACGGCATCCGATCCGGCCGCGCTGCGCGACCGGGCGCTGCTCGAGCTGCTGTACGCGACCGGCGCCCGCATCTCGGAGCTCATCGCGCTCGACGTCGACGACGTCGCCGAGTCGCTCGTCAAGGTGACGGGCAAGGGCGCGAAGCAGCGCCTGGTGCCGGTCGGCTCGTACGCGCGTGCCGCGCTGGATGCGTGGCTGGTGCGCGGCAGGTCGGCCTTCGCGGCGAAGGGGCGAGGGGGGCCCGCGCTGCTGCTCGGCGCGCGCGGAGGGCGGCTGAGCCGCCAGGGAGCGTGGGAGATCGTCCAGCGCGTCGCCGAGGAGGCGGGCGTGCCCGACGTCTCGCCGCACACCTTCCGGCACTCGTTCGCCACGCACCTGCTTGAGGGCGGCGCCGACGTCCGCGTGGTGCAGGAGCTGCTCGGCCATGCATCCGTCGCGACGACGCAGATCTACACGCACGTCACCGCCGACACCCTGCGCGACATGTACACGACCGCGCACCCGCGGGCACGGTGAGCGCCCTCCCGGCGTAGCGTGACTACCGGCGCGAGCCGGGCAGAGCCACACGCTCGCGGCCCGATGCGACCGCCCCGCGGAGGTCGACGCGACCGTCGCGCGCCTGGAAGCGCTCGGGCACCGCGTGATCCGCGCGCCGTGGGATGCCGCCTGGGGCCAGCGCTGCGCCACGGTGGAGGACCCGGATGGCTGCGGCGTCGACCTGTACGCGCCGCTCCAGCGCTCGAGGGGCGCTCATCCTAGGGTCAGCCTCAACCAGAGGTTGAGATACACGCCGCACCGGCCTGCACGGTCGAGGCGCGCCGCGTTCCTAGACTCGGAGGCATGAGCACGAGCAGCGAGACCCTGGCCGGCATGGAGGCGCCCGCGCTCGGGCCGACCGGGCGCCCCGCCCGCGACTTCCCGCAGCCCGCGCCGCTGCGCAGCCACGGCCCCGCGCGCATCGTGACGATGTGCAACCAGAAGGGCGGCGTCGGCAAGACGACGACCACCATCAACCTGGGCGCAGCCGTGGCCGAGTACGGCCGCCGCGTGCTGGCCGTCGACTTCGACCCGCAGGGCGCGCTGAGCGCGGGCCTGGGCGTCGACAACCACGACGCGACGACGATCTACGACCTGCTGCTGAACCCGCGCCTCGACCCCCGAGAGGCGATCCAGCACACGAGCGTCGAGGGCCTCGACGTGATCGCCGCGAACATCGACCTCTCGGCCGCCGAGGTGCACCTCGTCAACGAGGTCGCGCGCGAGCAGATCCTCGCGCGCGTGCTGCGCCGCGTCGCCGACGACTACGACCTCATCCTCATCGACTGCCAGCCGTCGCTCGGCCTCCTCACGGTCAATGCGCTCACCGCGGCGCACGGCGTGCTCATCCCGCTCGAGAGCGAGTACTTCGCGCTCCGCGGCGTCGCGCTGCTGAAGGAGACGATCGACAAGGTGCAGGACCGCCTCAACCCGGCGCTGCAGCTCGACGGCATCCTCGTCACGATGTACGACGCGCGCACGCTCCACGCCCGCGAGGTGATGGACCGCGTCATGCAGGCGTTCGGCGACACCGTGCTCGAGACGGTCATCCGCCGCACGGTGAAGTTCCCCGACGCATCCGTCGCCGGTCAGCCCGTCACCCAGTTCGCGCCCGAGCACGCCGCCGCCGAGGCGCACCGCCAGCTGGCGCGCGAGCTCATCTCCCGTGGCGCGATCGCCTGAGGGAGTGGGCTCTGAGGGCGAGGCGCCCGCAGCCGAGGAGGAGCGCGGCTTCCGCCTCGCGCTCGACAACTTCGACGGCCCCTTCGACCTGCTGCTGACCCTCATCGGCAACCGGTCGATGGACGTGACCGAGATCTCGCTCGGCCGGGTCACGAACGAGTTCATCGCCTACGTGCGCACCCTCGACACCCACGAGGAGCTCGAGCAGGCGAGCGAGTTCATCGTCGTGGCCGCCACGCTGCTCGACCTCAAGATCGCCTCGCTGCTGCCGGCGGGCGACGTCGTCGACAGCGAGGACGTCGCGCTGCTCGAGGCGCGCGACCTGCTCTTCGCGCGGCTGCTGCAGTACCGCGCGTTCAAGCAGGCGGCGCTGTGGATGAGCGAGCGTACGGCTACGGAGTCGGCCCGGCACGCCCGCTCGGTGCGGCTCGAGGAGCGGTTCCGGCAGCGGACCCCCGAGCTGAAGTGGACGCTCTCGCCCGACGACTTCGCCGCGCTCGCGCTGCTCGCGCTCACGCCCAAGGAGCTGCCGACCGTCGGGCTCGCGCACCTGCACGCGCCGCTCGTGTCGATCCGCGAGCAGGCCGCGCACATCGTCGCCCGGCTGCGGCAGGCGGGCACCACGACCTTCCGCGAGCTCGTCGCGGGCGAGGCGACCCGCGGCGTGATCGTCGCGCGCTTCCTCGCCGTGCTCGAGCTCTACCGCCACGCCGCCGTCACGTTCGAGCAGCTGGAGCCGCTCGGCGAGCTCTCGATCAGCTGGACCGGCCACGACTTCCGCGACGAGGACCTCG
>JBAZPY010000079.1:0-6583 GCA_041645515.1 Agrococcus sp. | reverse complement strand
CGAGGCCAAGCTCGAGCACATCGCCGGGCTCGCGGTGCGCGCGACCGAGATCATGGGCACGAGCGAGCGTCGCGGCGTGCAGGCGGCGCTCGGCGAGGTCATCGCCTTCCGCCACACGGTCGCGGGGCTGCGCGACGCGATGATCGAGCAGGCCGCGCCGTCCGGCGACTCGATCGGTCCCGGCGCCGAGGCCGCGCTCGCGTTCTCGGCGCTCGCGCCCGACGCCTACAGCCGCATGCGCATCACGCTCCAGACGATCCTGTCGTCGGCGTTCGCGCACCTGCCGGTGCCGGTCGATGCGCTCGGCACCGCAGCGGTCGCGCCGATCGAGCCGCTGCTGCGCGGCTCGGGCGGGGCGGATGCGCGCGAGCGGCTCGAGGTGATGGGCGAGCTGTGGGACGCGGTCGGCACGGGCTTCGGCGCCCGCCACGAGCTCTACGAGCGCAGCTACTGGGGCCAGCCGGAGCGCACCCATCTCGGCATCCTCGGCCTCGCGAAGGCGACCGGTAGCCTCGACCGCTGGCGGGGCTGAGGCCGGATGCAGCAGCGGGCCGCCTCGCCAGGTGACGAGACGGCCCGCTGCTGCGGCAGGGTCACTGCGTGTTGATCCGCATGGTCTTGCCGGAGACGGTCGTGTTGTTCGTCGATGTGATGTCGCCACCGGCCGGCCGGATGATCTGGCAGTTGTACACCGAGTTCGCGCCGAAGACGTTGTCGCGGATGTCGATGTTCTGGAACGGGCCGCGGCTCTTCTGCGCGAGGTTGACGGTGCAGGCGCCGCCGTCGAGGAAGTTGTCGCGGATCATGATGTTGGCAGTGACTCCCTGGTCCTGCGTCACCATGATCGCGGCGTTGTTCGCGTCCTCGATGCGGTTGCCGGTGATCCAGTAGCCGGAGCCGCCCTGGATCTGGATGCCGTCGTCGTGGCTCGGTCCGCCGTTCCAGCCCGGGTCGTTCGTGTAGTGCAGGTTGTCGTGGATCCACGAGTCGCGCAGCTGCACGTTGCCGGTGCCCCAGAAGTGCGCGGGATCGATCACCTTGCTGATGTCGAGACGGGCCGCGTTGATGTTCCACCCGCGCAGGCCGTTGATCCTGGGCGTCTGCACCGTCGGGACGAGCTCGCTGTCGGTGATCGTGAGGCTCGCGGCGTCCGAAGCGCTGCGCACGAGGAAGTCCTGGCTCCCCGCCGCGTCGCCGCGGATGATCGAGTTGCGGATCGTCACGTTGCGCGCACGCACGTCGACGGAGCCGTAGATGTCCAGGCCGCTGACGACGGTGCCGGGGGTCGTGATGACCATGTTGCCGCGCTGCACGCGGAGCGACGTGCCGGCGGGGACGCCGGTGTTGTCGGGACCGGGCATCGCCTGCGTGACAGCGGCGGCGCGGTCGACGGTCGCCGGTGCGGCGGTCGCCGCGGTCGCGGGGAGGAGGGTCGCGCTCAACGCGACGACCGACGTCGCGACGGCGAGTCGGAGCGAGCGGCGCCGCGCGCGGGAGCCGCGCGTCGCGGCACCTGCGGTGGGGTCATGGGTGATGGAAATGGGGGAACCTCTCGTGACTGCACGACGAGCTGGCGCGTCGGCGACAGCCGGCGTCGGCATGGGCGTGGTGATGTGGTCGAGCCGCTGCGCGGCCGCGGCGAAGCGGCTGCTGCTCTGCGTGCGCTCGAGCGACCGGCGTGCACAGTCGTGACCCCGTGCGCTGCTCGGCGAGGCGCTCGTACCGCACTCGACCAGGCAACCGTAACAGATTGGTAACGGTTCCCCGTCCACTGGGCCATGGCGTGGGCACCGGAGCGCTGTGAGCGCCATGCGCGGTTCCGGAGAAGAAATCGTGACCCGCCGGGGCGGCGGGTGGTCCGACGCCTGCGCCCCGCATACCCTCGACAGGCCATGATCCGCTTCGACGAGGTCACGAAGACCTACTCCCGCAAGGCCCGCCCAGCCCTCGAGGGGGTCTCCTTGGAGATCCTCAAGGGTGAGTTCGTCTTCCTCGTCGGCGCGTCCGGCTCGGGCAAGAGCACCGTCATCCGCATGGTGCTGCGTGAGGAGAGCCCCACCGAGGGGGAGGTGCACGTGCTCGGGCAGCGGCTCAAGGCGCTGCCGAGCCGACGGGTGCCGTTCTTCCGCCGCAACCTGGGGGTGGTGTTCCAGGACTTCCGGCTGCTCAACAACAAGACCGTCTACGAGAACGTGGCGTTCACGCTGCAGGTGATCGGCAAGAGCCGAGGGTTCATCTCGGAGGCCGTCCCCGACGTGCTGAGGACCGTCGGGCTCGCCGGCAAGGCGAGCCGCCTGCCGCACGAGCTCTCCGGCGGGGAGCAGCAGCGCGTCGCGATCGCGCGCGCCGTCGTCAACCGGCCGCCCATCCTGCTCGCGGACGAGCCCACCGGCAACCTCGACCCGTCGACGAGCGCGGGCATCATGGCGCTGCTCGCGCGCATCAACGAGGGCGGCACGACCGTCGTCATGGCCACGCACGAGGCATCCATCGTCAACGAGATGCAGAAGCGCGTCGTCGAGCTCGAGGCCGGCGTGGTCATGCGCGACGAGGCATCCGGCAGCTACCGCCGGCAGCTCGCCGTGCACGCCGAGGAGGAGATGGCGTGAGGCTCCAGCTCATCGCGCAGGAGGTCTGGAACGGCCTGCGCCGCAACCTCTCGGTCGTCGTCTCGGTCGTGCTCGTCACCTTCATCTCGCTGTCGTTCGTGGGGGCGGCGATCCTGCTGCAGCTGCAGATCAACCAGATGAAGGGCTTCTGGTACGACCGCGCGCAGGTCGGCATCTACTTCTGCGGGCCGGTCGACGCCACGGAGACGTGCACGCAGACGGCCGCCACCCCCGACCAGGTGCAGGCCGTGCGCGACACGCTCTCGAGCGGCGCCATCGCGCCGTACGTGGCCGACGTGCAGTTCGAGGACCGCCAGCTCGCCTACCAGAACTTCATGTCGCAGTTCGGCGGCACGGCGAGCGCGGAGTTCGCGAGCCCCGACACCATGAACGAGGCGCTGTGGGTGCGGCCGACATCGCCGCAGGACGCCGACCTGATCCGGGAGGCGACGAGCGCCATGCCGGGGGTGCTCGAGGTGCGCGATCAACGCGCGCTGCTCGAGCCGATCTTCCAGGTGCTCAACACCGCGAGCCTCGCCGCCATCGGCATCGCCGTGCTGATGCTGGTCGCGGCGGTGCTGCTGATCTCCACGACCATCCGCCTCTCCGCCTTCTCGCGAAAACGGGAGCTCGGGATCATGCGCCTGGTGGGCGCGTCGAACCGGTTCATCCAGACGCCGTTCATCATCGAAGGGGTGGTGGCCGCGCTCGTCGGTGCGGTGCTCGCGGCAGGATCGGTCGTCGCGGTCGTGCACTTCTTCCTGCAGGGCTACGTCGCGCCGATGCTGCAGACGATCGCGATCGTCAACCTCGACGACGCGCTGCTCGTGGCGCCCGTGCTCATCGGCATCGGGGTGCTGTTCGCCGGCGTCGCGGCGGCCGTCGCCATCCGTCGCTACCTCAAGATCTGAAGCCGCTAGACTGAGCGGCTGCCCGAAGGTCGGGCCCGAACGACTCAGGAGCCAGCCATGCCGCGCGAACAGGGCCAGAGGGTCGTGGCGCAGAACCGCAAGGCGCGCCACGACTACACGATCGAGGATCGCATCGAGGCGGGTCTCGTGCTCACGGGCACCGAGGTGAAGTCGCTGCGCGCGGGCAGGGCGTCGCTCGTCGACGGCTACGCGTTCATCGAGTACGGCGAGGCCTGGCTCGACGCCGTGCACATCGCCGAGTACGGCCAGGGCACGTGGACGAACCATCCGCCCCGCCGGAAGCGCAAGCTGCTGCTGCACAAGGACGAGATCGAGAAGCTCGCGGCGAAGGTCTCGCAGGGCGGCTACACGCTCGTGCCGCTCTCGCTCTACTTCTCCGACGGCCGCGCCAAGGTCGAGCTCGCCGTCGCGAAGGGCAAGAAGGAGTACGACAAGCGGCACGCGCTCCGCGAGCGGCAGGACAAGCGCGAGGCTGAGCGCGCCATGCGCACGCGCAACCGCCTCAACGAGTGACCGGCGCACGGTAGGCGGTTCGACTTTCGCCTGCCCCGCCGGTTGAATGGGGGCGCCGGCAGGATTCACCCAGGGCCCTCCGGCGGAAGGCGAAATGCGAGTCGGCATCCTCACGTCCGGGGGCGACTGCCCCGGCCTCAACGCAGTCATCCGAGCAGCCGTGCTCACCGGCATGGTGCACCACGGCCTCGAGTTCGTCGGCATCCGCGACGGCTACCGCGGCCTCGTCGAGGGCGATGTGCGCGTCCTGAACCGGTCGTCCGTGCGCGGCACGTCGCGGATCGGCGGCACGATCCTCGGCACGAGCCGCACGAACCCGTACGAGCACCCGAGCGGCGGTGCGGCGAGCATCGCGAAGACGCTCGAGCGGCTCGGCATCGACGCCGTCATGGCGATCGGGGGCGAGGGCACGCTCGCGGCCGCGAACCGGCTCGCCGACGACGGCCTGCCCGTCGTGGGGGTGCCGAAGACGATCGACAACGACCTCGACGCGACGGACTACACGTTCGGCTTCGACACGGCGGTGCAGATCGCGACGGAGGCGGGGGATCGCCTGCGCACGACGGGCGACTCGCACATGCGCTGCATGGTGCTCGAGGTGATGGGCCGGCACGTCGGATGGATCGCCCTCCACACCGGCATCGCCACCGGCGCGCACGTCACGCTCATCCCCGAGCAGCCGCGCTCGATCGAGTGGATCTGCGAGTACGTGCAGTCGGTCTACGACCGCCGTCGCGCGCCGCTCGTGGTCGTCTCCGAGGGCTTCAAGCTCGAGGGGATGGACGAGGAGTACTCGCGCAAGGGGCTCGACGCGTCGAACCGGCCGCGGCTCGGCGGCATCGGCGAGATCCTCGCGCCGATGATCGAGGAGCGCACGGGCATCGAGTCGCGCTCCACCGTGCTCGGGCACATCCAGCGCGGTGGAGCGCCGAGCGGCGCCGACCGGGTGCTCGCCACCCGCTTCGGCCTCGCGGCGATCGACGCGATCATCGCGCGGGCGTGGGGGAGCATGGTGTCGCTGCGCGGCACCGACATCATCCGCGTGCCGATGTCGGATGCGCTCGGCGAGCTCAAGCGCGTGCCCGACCACCGCTACCGCGAGGCGGAGATGCTCTTCGGCTGAGCCCGGCGCTCTCTCCCTTGCCGAGGCGCGGTCGCTCGCGGTATCGTGGTGGGCTGGCCTCGCCAGCGCGCCGGAGGCATCCGGCATTGACAACTCCACAGCGTGCGACTCGCACCCAGCACGGGGATGATCGGTTTCGACATCGTCTCGGTTGCTGCGGGAAGCGGGTAGAGGATGCAGGGTCATCTCTTCAACGCCCCCTGCAAACCCATAGGTGCCAACGCAAAGCGCACCGACTTCGCCCTCGCTGCCTAAGCGAGCCTGAAGTCCGTCAGACCGGAGACGCCCTCGCTCCGGACCCTGGCGTCATCTTGAGGGCTTGCTGCGATGCTGCGTCACAGGGCATCGCGGGACTTGAACTGTGACTGGGCTCGTCGACCTAGGTGCTCAGGACAAAGGTCGGAGCCGAGCAGAACGCCTTCCCTGAGCTGCACCCGGAGAATCCGCACGATATGAGCGTTGGACGGGGGTTCGATTCCCCCCATCTCCACCATCGGGCTGCGAGTCGCACGCTGTGAGAGTCCTTGCCTGCGCAGGCGAAGGAGGACGACGTGCCGTCGATCAACCAGGGCGCCTGGGTGCCCGGCACGGACGAGTACCGCTTCGGCCATCGATCGATCCCCACCATCCCCATCACGGGTGCGCCGGCGGACACCAACCTCGCACGCTGGGCGATGCTGCACGACGGCGCCGACTACCGCCTGTACGCGTTCCGGGGCAGCTCGAGCGACACGCTGTACCAGTTCGCCTGGGACGGCTCGTCCTACGCCTTCGGCCACCGGTCCATCCCCACGCTGACGCTCGTGGGGTCGCCGGCCGACGCGGACGCGTCCAGCATCCGGATGCTGCACAGCGGCGGCGCGTACCACGCTTACCTCCGCCGGCTGGGCGACCCGACGACGCTGTACCAGTACGTCTGGCAGCCCGGCACCACCACCTACGTCTGGGGCGCACCCGGCTACTACCCGAGCCTCCCGGTGACGGGCTTCCCGTTCGACACCGACTGGTCGCGCTGGAACATGCTGCACGACGGCGCCGCCTACCGCATCTACGCGTTCCGGCACGGCACCACCGACCGGATGCATCAGGGCTCGTTCGACGCGAGCGCCGGCGCGTACCGCTACGGGTTCGACTCGATCCCCGAGCTGCGGCTGACCGGATTCCCCGCGTCGAGCGACGTCGGCCGCTCCGCGATGCTGCACGACGGCGCGGACTACCGCTTCTACTTCCAGGTGCCCTGACGCCGCTCGCGCCGATCCGGCGCATCCGTCCCTCGCCACTACGCTGGGGTGGATCGACAGTGCGAGGAGGCAATGGCGTGAGCGACTACCGGGTCACCGACCCCTACACGGGCCAGGTCGTGAAGGAGTTCCCGACGGCGTCGGACGACGAGGTGCGCGCGGCGA
>JBAZPY010000078.1:0-6631 GCA_041645515.1 Agrococcus sp. | reverse complement strand
CGGACGCCTGCGCGGGCTGCTGCTCGGACGGCTCGTCGGCGGCCGGTGCTGCGGCCGGCTCGCTGCCGGCGTCACCGATGCGGGCGATCACGGCGCCGACGTCGACGGTGTCGTCCTCGTTCGCCAGGATCTCGGTGATCGTGCCGGCGACCGGCGACGGCACCTCGGTGTCGACCTTGTCGGTCGAGACCTCGACGATGGGCTCGTCGACCTCGACGGTGTCGCCGACAGACTTGAGCCAGCGCGTGATCGTGCCCTCGGTGACGCTCTCGCCGAGCGCCGGGAGGGTGATCTCCGTGCCGCCGCCGCCGGACGGCTTCGTGCCGGCCTCGGGCGTCTCGGTCGGGGTGGTCTCGGTCTGCTGGGGGGCGGTCTGCTGGTCCGCCTGCTGCGAGGGGGAGTCCTGCGCCTCGGCGGCCGACTCGGCGTCGGCCTCCTGGTCGGGCTCGCTGTCGGTGCCCTCGGTCGCGACCGCGGCATCCGTCGTGCTCTCGGGCGCGGCGTCCTCGGCGGCCGGCTCGGCCTCCGTCGGCGCGGCGCCGGCGTCGCCGACGCGCGCGATGACAGTGCCGACCTCGATGGTGTCGTCCTCGTCGGCGAGGATCTCGGTGAGCGTGCCGGCGACCGGCGACGGCACCTCGGTGTCGACCTTGTCGGTCGAGACCTCGACGATGGGCTCGTCGACGGCGACCTCGTCGCCCACGGCCTTCAGCCAACGGGTGATCGTGCCCTCGGTGACGCTCTCGCCCAGAGCGGGGAGCTGGATGTCAGTCATGCTTCATGTCTCCTGTGGCTGTCGATCAGATGGCGTGCAGCGGCGTGCCCGCGAGCTTGAGCATGGTCTCGCCGAGCGACTCGTTCTGCGTCGGGTGCGCGTGGATGAGCTGCGAGACGTCCTCCGGGTACGCCTCCCAGTTCACGATGAGCTGCGCCTCGCCGATGAGCTCGCCGACGCGGCGGCCGATCATGTGGATGCCGACGACGGGGCCGTCCTTGACGCGCACGGCCTTGACCGATCCGGAGGTGCCGACGATCTCGCTCTTGGCGTTGCCGCCGAGGGAGTACTCGTAGGTCTCGATCTGGTCGGCGCCGAACTGCTCCTTGGCCTTCGCCTCGGTGTAGCCGACGGATGCGACCTCGGGGTCGGAGTAGGTGACCTTGGGGATGTTGAGGTCCGCGACGGGGCGCGGGTCGAGGCCCGCGATCTGCTCGGCGGCGAAGATGCCCTGCTGGTAGCCGCGGTGCGCGAGCTGCAGGCCCGGCACGATGTCGCCGACGGCGTAGACGCCCGGCACGGAGGTCTGGAGGCGCTCGTCGACGGTCACGAAGCCGCGATCCATCTGCACCCCGACCTCCTCGTAGCCGAGGTTCGCCGTGACCGGGCCGCGGCCCACGGCCACGAGCAGCAGGTCGGCGTCGATGGTCTCGCCGGTCTCGAGCGCGACGTGCACGCCCGAGTCGTCCTGCGTGACGCCCGAGAAGCGGGCGCCGAGCTTGAACTGGATGCCGCGCTTCTTGTAGGCCCGCTCGAACTGCTTCGAGACCGACTCCTCCTCGTTGGGCACGAGGTGGGGGAGGCCCTCGATGATCGTCACCTCGACGCCGAACGAGCGCCAGACGCTCGCGAACTCCACGCCGATGACGCCGCCGCCGAGGATCGCCGCACGCTGTGGGATCCAGTCGAGCTGCAGCGCCTGCTCGCTCGTGATGACGTTGCCGGTGATCTCGAGGCCCGGGAGTGACTTCGGGTACGAGCCGGTCGCGAGCACGATGTTCTTGCCCGTGATCGTCTGGTCGCCGACCTGCACGGTCGTGGGCGACGTCAGCCGGCCCTCGCCCTCGATGACCGGGATGCCCTTGGCCTTGATGAGGCCCTGCAGGCCCTTGAACTTCTTCGAGACGATGCCCTCGCGGAAGGCGGTCACGCGCTGGATGTCGATGCCCTTGAGCTCGGCGTCCACGCCGGACTCCTCCGCGTCGCGCACGACGTCGGCGACCTCCGCGGAGTGGAGCATGGCCTTCGTCGGGATGCAGCCCTTGTGGAGGCACGTGCCCCCGAGCTTGTCCTTCTCGACGATCGCGACGGTCTTGCCGAGCTGCACGGCGCGCAGCGCCACGGCGTAGCCCGCGCTGCCTCCGCCCAGGACGACGATGTCAAAGCTCTGATCGGACACGCACTAGCTCCTTATGAGTCTTTCGTTGCCGCTTTGGTCAAGTGGCGGTGCACGGCAGGTCTTGCCCGTCTCAGCCTAGTCGGATGCGCCTGCACGTCGGGCGTGCCCCGCGCGGGCACGCCCGGCCGCTGCCGCCTACTCGGCCGTGCGAGCCATCGCTGCGAGCGTGCGGATGAGTCCGCGGACGGTCACGCCGGTGGCCCCGGAGGGCGTGTGGCCGAACGGCGAGCCGGTGTTCGTCGACGGGCCGGCGATGTCGAGGTGCGCCCAGGGGATGCGGACGCCGTCGCGCTCGCCGACGAACTCGGCGAGGAAGGCGGCGGCGAGGAGCATGCCGCCGGAGCGGCTGCCGACCTTCGCGTTCATGAGGTCGGCGACGTCCGAGTCGAGCATGGGCCGCATCTCCTCCGGGATGGGCATGGGCCACAGCTGCTCGCCCGCCGCCCGCGAGGCGGTGAGGATCGCGTCGATGAGGGCGTCGTCGTTGCCCATCAGCGCGCTCACCCGGTCGCCGAGCGCGACCTGCTGCGCGCCGGTCAGCGTCGCGACGTCGATGATGGCGTCGGGCTGCGCCTCGCTCGCGAGCACGAGGCCGTCGGCCATCACGAGCCTGCCCTCGGCATCGGTGTTCGTCACCTCGACCGTCGCGCCGCCGCGCATCGTCAGCACGTCGTCGGGACGCGTGGACGTGGAGGAGACGAGGTTCTCGGCGAGGCACAGGTGCGCGGTGACGCGGATCGGCAGCTGCAGCGCGGCCGCGGCGACGGTCACGGCGTAGACCGTCGCGGCACCCGTCATGTCGAACTTCATGTGCTGCATGGAGGCGGCGGGCTTGAGCGAGAGGCCGCCGGAGTCGAAGGTGATGCCCTTGCCGACGAGCACGACGTGCCGGGTGGCGCCCTCGGGGGCGTGCTCGACCGTGACGAGCCGCGGGGGTCGGCTGGAGCCCTGGCCGACGCCGAGGATGCCGCCGAAGCCCTCGCGGCGCAGCCGCTCCTCGTCGCGGACGACGACCGTGAGGCCCGCCTCGGGCGCCTCCGTGGCGACGCGGTCGGCGAAGTCGACCGGGCTCAGCAGGTTCGGGGGCGTGTTGGCGAGGTCGCGCGTGGTCCACACGGCCCGCGCGGCGATCGTCGCGTCGGTGACGACGGATGCCGACACCTCGGCCTCGCCGGCGACCACGGCGATCTCGCAGATCCTCGGCGCCTCGGCGCGCTTGAGCCCGGCGAAGCGGTAGGCGCCGAGCGCGGCGCCCTCGAGCACGGCGAGCACGTCGTCGCTCGACCGGACGGGCAGCGAGAGCGCGAGCGACGGCACGTCGCGCAGCGAGCGCACCGCAGCCCCGGCGACCTCGCGCAGGCGGGTCGGGGTGACGTCGTCGCCGAGCCCGGCGAACGCGATGCGGCGGCCGTCGACGACGGCCCGCACGATCTGCTCGCGCTTGCCGGTCACGCCCAGCGCCGCCAGCAGCTCGGGATCGAAGCCAGCGGCCTCGGGCGTCTCGCCCGCGAGCACCCCGTGCACGACGAGCTCTGCCGTGGCGTCGTCGGGGCTGGCGATGATGGACAGTGTCGGGAGGGGCATGGGTCACGAGGATACCGGTGGCCTGAAGATGGGCGGCCCGAGGACGGGCGACCTGAAGGTGGGCCGTCCGGTCGATCAGTAGGCTGGGGCCGTGTTCGATCCGCGCGAGCTGACCCTGTCCCTCGAGGACCTCGAGACGGTCCCGCACGGCCTCGACCTCGTCATCGCCATCCACGGCTTCGTCGATGCCGGTGCCGCCGCCGAGGCCGCGGCCGCCGCCATCCTCGACACGCTGCCGCATCGGAGCATCGTCGAGTTCGACACCGACGTGCTCATCGACCACCGGTCCCGCCGCCCGCGCATCCTCTTCAACGAGGACAAGATCGAGGAGTACCTGCCGCACTCGCTCACGCTCCTGGTCGTGGAGGACGACGCCGGCGTGCCGTTCCTGCTGCTGACCGGACCGGAGCCCGACTGGATGTGGGAGCGGTTCACGGATGCGCTCCTCGACCTGATCGAGCGGCTGGGTGTCGCGTCGACCACGATCATCACCTCGATCGGCATGCCGGTGCCCCACACGCGACCGCTCGTGTCGACGGTCTCCGGCAACCGTGCGGAGCTCATCGAGCAGTACTCGGCGTGGCGGCCGGTCTCGCAGGTGCCCGGCTCCGTCATCCACCGCATCGAGCACCGCCTGCACCCGATCGCGCCGGTCGTGACCTTCACCGTGCTGGTGCCGCACTACGTCGGCGAGTCCGGCTCGGCCGGGCCCGCCCTCGCGGCGCTCGAGGGCGTGACGAGCGCGACGTCGCTCGCCTTCCGCACCGAGGAGCTGCGCCAGGCCGACCGCGAGTTCCAGCAGCTCGTCGCCCAGTAGATGGAGACGAACGAGGAGCTCGTGCGGATCGTGCGCACGCTCGAGGCGCGCTACGACGCCTTCATGGCGCAGTCGTCGGTGCGCTCGCCGCTCACCGACGAGGACGGCTCGCTGCCGAGCGCAGACGAGATCGCCGAGGAGCTCGAGCGGTACCTGCAGCAGCGCCGGCGCCCGGGGGCGGACCCGCTCGGATGAACAGCGCCCGCTCCTGGTTCGTGTGGGGCGTGGGCGCGATCGCGTACATGGTCGCGATCCTGCACCGCTCCTCGCTCGGCGTCGCGGGTCCCGCGGCGGCCGAGCGGTTCGACGTGCAGGCGACGCTGCTGTCGACGCTCGGCGCTGTGCAGGTCGGCGTCTACGCGGCGATGCAGATCCCGGTGGGCGTGCTGCTCGACCGCTACGGGCCGCGCATCCTCATCGCGAGCGGCGCGGCGGTGATGGTCGGCGGCCAGGTCATGGTCGCCGTCGCCGAGGAGCTGCCGCTCGCGATCGCCGGCCGCATCCTGCTCGGCATCGGCGACGCGGCGACCTTCATCTCCGTCATCCGGTTGCAGTCGGGCTGGTTCCGAGGGCCGATCGTCGCGCAGATGTCGCAGTGGACGGCGACGTGCGGGCAGCTCGGCCAGCTGCTGTCGGTCGTGCCGTTCGCGTGGCTGCTGCACCAGGTGGGCTGGACGCTCTCGTTCGGCTCGCTCGCGGTCGCCGGCGCCGTCGCGCTCGTGCTCGTGCTGCTCGTCGTCTTCGACGGGCCGAAGGGCGGGGCGCCCGCGACGGGCTCGATCGACGTGCCGGAGGGCTGGTGGCCGCGGCTGCGGAGCGCGATGCGCCAGCCCGGCACGAAGCTCGGCTTCTGGACCCACTTCTCGCTGCTCGGCTCGACGAACGTCTTCCTGCTGCTGTGGGGCTACCCCATGCTCGTCGAGGGGCTCGGGTACGAGCGCGGGGAGGCGGCGGGACTCATGGCGATCGTGGTCGGCACCGGGATGGTGGTCGGCCCCATCGTCGGCATCGCGACCGCCCGCTTCCCCCTGCGGCGGTCGACGCTCGTGCTCGGGATCGTCGGCCTTGTCGTCGCGACCTGGACGACCGTGCTGCTCTGGCCCGGGCATCCGCCCGCCTGGCTCGTCATCGCGCTCGTCGTCGTGCTCGGCATCGCCGGTCCCGGCTCGACCGTCGGCTTCGACTTCGCGCGCACCTTCAACCCGTTGCGGATCCTCGGATCGGCCAACGGCGTCGTCAACATCGGCGGGTTCCTCGCGTCGTTCGCGCTCATGCCCGTGATCGGCGTCATCCTCGACGCCGTCCACTCCGCCCGCTCGGCAGCGGGCGAGAGCGTCGGTGTCTACGACTGGGAGGGCTTCCGCATCGCACTGGCCTCGCAGCTCGTCGTGCTCGCGGTCGGGGTGGTGATGATCGTGCGGACACGCCGCATCACGAGGTCGAAGATGCGCGAGGAGGGCATTGAGGTCGCCCCGGTCTGGACCGCGATCGCCCAGTGGATGCGGGACCGCAAGGGCTGAGCCGGCCGCCGATCGCGCGGATGTGCGCCACCTGGGAATGCCTATGCCATACCCGGCGCTATACTGTCAAGACCGACCCAGTCGAGACTGCCTTCGCGGCGGACTTGACATGGGTCATTCGACTGCCCCGAAGCCTGGGTGCCCGAGATCTGCGGAGGACGCATGCCAGCCAAGGAAACGACCACGACCGCCCGTCGAACGAAGGCCGCTGCTGCGACTGACGCCGCTTCGACCGACTCGGCCTCGACCGAGGCATCGGAGGCCGCGCCCGCGACCACGACCGCTGCAGCGAAGGCGCCCGCGGCGAAGACGGCCGCCAAGAAGGCACCGGCAGCCAAGAGCACGACCGCCAAGACCACCGCCGCGAAGGCGACGACCGCGAAGACCACCGCCGCCAAGACGGCTGCCGCGAAGGCGAAGGCCGCCGCGGGGACCGGCTCGGACGAGGCTGCCGCGAAGCCGGCCGCCGCGCGCGGCGGTCGCCGCAAGGCCGCTGCCACCACGGAGGAGCCGGAGACCGAGGAGGCCACCGAGGA
>JBAZPY010000077.1:0-6631 GCA_041645515.1 Agrococcus sp. | reverse complement strand
TGGTGCCGTCGGCGACGAGCAGCCGCGTGATGTAGATGGTGTCGACGATCTGCACCTGCAGCGCCGCCGCGCGGCGCATCAGCGTGCGCTGCAGCTCGAGGCCGGTGTAGTCGCCGGCGTAGGCGGTGCGCCGGTAGGTGTGGGCGCCGAAGAAGCGCTGAGAGATCCGCCCGTCCTCCTCGCGCGCGAACGGCATGCCCCACTGCTCGAGCTCCTCGATGCCGCGGGCGGCGTTCCGTGCCACGGTCTCGACGATCGCCGGGTCGGCGAGGAAGTACGACTCCCGGAGGGTGTCGGCCGCGTGCTGCTGCCAGCTGTCCTCCGGATCCATCGTGCCGAGCGCGGCGTTGATGCCGCCGGCCGCGAGCGTCGTGTGGGCATCGTGCTTGCGCCGCTTGCCGACGGCGAGCACCTGCACGCCGCGCTGCGCGAGCTCGATGGACGCGCGCAGGCCAGCCCCGCCGGTGCCGATGACGAGGACGGAGGTGGAGAGGATGCGCTCGGGCGCGTGCGGTGCGGTCATACATCCACGGTACGAAGCGTCACACGATGCGTCCAATGCATTGTTCTACTCGGTGTGATGTGGTTACGGTATGGCTATGAGGCTCGACCAGCTCCGCTCCTTCGAGGCCGTCGCCCGGATCGGCCACTTCACGCGCGCGGCTGAGGAGCTCTTCCTCGCGCAGCCGTCGCTGAGCCGGCAGATCGCCGCACTCGAGGCGGAGGTCGGCGCCGAGCTGTTCCGTCGTGCCCCCGCCGGGGTCACCCTGACGGCAGCGGGAGAGGTGCTGCTGCCCATCGCGCGGCGCATGCTCGCGGATGCCGGCACCGCCCGAGAGCAGCTCGACGAGCTCGCCGGTCTGCGCCGCGGCCGCGTGCGCCTGGGCGCCCCGCCCACGCTGTGCGTGTCGCTCGTGGCAGACGTGCTCGCGTCCTACCGCGCTGCGCACCCGGGCATCGAGCTGCACATCACCGAGGGCGGCTCTCGCTCGCTCGTGCAGGCGATGGACGAGGGCGCGCTCGACCTCGCGCTCGTCGTGACGCGCGGCCAGCATCCGACCGCGCCGGCGACGGAGCTCGTGCCGCTGCTGTCGGAGGAGCTCGTGGTGATCTCGTCCGCCGACGAGCAGGGCGTCGCGGGGGAGGGGCGCCGCGCGCTGCGAAGCGAGGTGACGCTCGCGCAGCTCGCGACGATGCCGCAGGTCGCCTTCAGCCGCAGCTACGACCTGCGCGTCGCGACCGACGCAGCCTTCGGGAGGGCCGGGCTCACGCCGTCGATCGCCGTCGAGGGTGCGGAGATGGATGCCGTGCTGCGGTTCGTCGAGCGGGGGATCGGGGTCGCGGTCGTGCCGGCGATGGTCGTCATCGATCGCCCCGCACTGCGCAGCACGCGGCTGGTGCGCCCGCAGCTCTCGCGCACCGTCAACCTGGCGCGGCGCACCGACGTCGGGCCGTCGGCAGCTGCCGCCGCCATGCAGCAGCTCGTCTTCGAGACGGTCGACCGCCTCGCCGCGCCCGGCACCCAGCTGGCGGAGCGCGTCACCGTGGCTCCGCGCGCATAGGCATCTCCACGGTCCTTCTCCACAGCTCGAGCCGCGCCCGCCGACGCGAGCGGCGTCGATGCCGCAGAGTCTCCGCATGACCAGCACCGCAGGCGGAACCCAGCTCGACCACGAACCACCCGAGGAGGGGCCACCGCGACACGGGATGCCCTGGACGGAGGAGGACTTCGCTGCCGTCATGCAGGCGAGTCGTGAGGGCTGCGATCAGGAGGAGATCGCAGCGCGCATCGGTCGGAGCGTGCACGGACTGCGCAGCCAGCTGCGCCGCTTGCTTCCCGCGGAGGAGCGCCACCTCACCGCCACGCTCGTCCTGCCTCGATTGCGGCAGCTCGATCAGGACGGCGACTACGACTGGCTCGCGGCGATGGCTCAGCCGACGAAGTCGCTGTGGGAGGTGCGGCGAGAGGTGGAGGCCGAACGTGCGGAGCGTGGGATCGGCACACTCTCCGACGATGAGCTGCTCGGCCTTGCGAAGGCGGTCACCGAGAGCTCGGCTCGGTTGCCGACCGAGCTCGCCCGCGCGATCTCGACAGCGGTGCAGCGGAGGGGGCTGGCGGCGATCGTGCGGCGACGCGCCTTGGCCGCGGCGGATGACGCGGTCGACGCGCTGCTGGGCCGCGGCGAGGGCCCGCGGCCGGAGGGCCTTCTCGACGGGGAGTGGCTCTGAACTTGTCGCGCGACGACGGCAGTTCGGGGTTCGCGAGCTGCTTGCCTCCGCGCTAGCGTCGCAGCACATCGCCCTGGCCCTCGGAACCACCGCTCCGGACCGCCGGCGCCGATCCGTGGGGAGAGGAACGCGAGTGCCGTTCGAAGAGATCATCGAGACGGCCGGAAGAGCGGTCGACATGGCCGGCGTCGTCGCGATCGTCCTCGGCGTGCCGTGGCAACCGTCACCGCTGTCGTCGCTCTGATCCGCACCGGACCCAGCGACGGCGTCTACCACCGGTACCGACGGTCGCTGGGCCGCTTCATCCTGCTCGGCTTGGAGCTGCTGGTCGCAGCCGACATCATCCGCACCGTAGCGATCGCGCCGACGTTCGAGACGGTCGGCATCCTGGGCCTGATCGTTCTCATCCGCACGTTCCTGAGTTTCACGCTGGAGCTTGAGATCACCGGTCGCTGGCCCTGGCAGAGGGAGCCAGGGCAGGCTGCGACTTGATCCGAGTGAAGAACTAGGTGGTCGTCGGCGCGGCGCTACACGGCATCCGGTGTCGGTTTCCACAGGACCGGCTCACGGCCGAGCGGAGCGCCTGGCGGTACGGCGACACTGCCTGCCATGCCGCTCGATCGCGAAGTCCGTCCCACCGGTTCGCTCATCCACCTTCCCGGCGGTGATGGCGAGGTCGCGCGGCTGGTGCTCGAATCGCTTGAGGCGATGTGTGACGCGCTGCCCGAGTTCACGGTGACGGTGGACCGCCACTTCGCACAGCAGGTCGAACGCAGCGACATCCCCACCCATGGTGCTTCGTTCACCCTGGCGATCGCATTGGTCGAGACGTGCCTTGATCGTGACCCGGGCGATATGAGCCCGGAGCTGCTCGCTCAGCTCGTCTTCATGTCGCAGTTCCCGTCCCTGCCCGAGCAGATGGCACTCCAGATCGCGTTCGGCCCCGGCATCGCACAGGAGCACGCCCGTGACATCGCGCGGTTGTTCACCCATGCGAGGCGCCGCGGGCTGTCCGTCGACGACCATGTCGCCGAGCTGGTCAGGACAGGCGGAGTGCCCGACACGCGCTCGACCCGGTGCTTCCGAGGGGAGACGCAACACGAGCCCGATCAATCCCGCGTCACGCGCGGCGTCGCCCTGTTCCGTCGAGCCGCGGGACACACGCCGGAGACGCTTCGGCCGTCGCTGCTGTGCGTTGCGGCGTGGCTGCTCTGGTCGGTCGGCAAGCGTCCGAACGCGCTCATGCATCTCGGCGAGGCAGTGCGCATCGATCCCGAGCACGTGCTCGCGCAGGGGCTGATCCTGCATCTCGGAGCTCGGTTGCCGAACTGGGACTGCCGTCGACCGAAGGCCTGAGTGTGTTGCGTCGCGACTGACCCTCGCCGTGTGTCGCGAGGTACCGTCGGGCCCGCCTGATCTGCATCACGACGACAGGAATCAGAGCAAGGTAGACCACCCCGAGCCCTACGAGCACGACGGTCGGGAGCAAGGGATCCTCCGGTCGCTGAGTGATCGCAATCGCCTGCTGCAGCGCGAGGCCCGCGTAGAGCAAGGTCAACCAGGCGATCTGGAACTTGATTGCGATCAGTGCGACTTGGGCGTACTCGAGTGCGGCGTCCTGCTCGTCTTCGGTGATGAGTTCCGACTTGCCACGGAACACGGCCGTAGACGAGCTGGTAGGTCGAGCCGGCTTCTGCTGCTCGATCGGACGGCGGTGATCAGCCCGAACGCGAGAACCGGGCTGGCGTGGAAGGAGGCGACAGGACGACCCGTTCCCATGGCGCATCCCTGCTCGCCGGGTCGCCGGTCGCGACCGATAGCCAGAAGATAGGCGAGGAACAATCACGAACGCAACAGACGCTTCGACCGACCCGCGCCTCGGACCTGGCTGAGAGCCACGAGAAGGTCGACCTCGAGGCCGCAGTGCCGCAGCGAGAGAGTGCCGGCGTCTCGGCTCTCACTCACGGGCTCGTAGACATCAGAAGACAAACGTCGTAGCCTCCCAGCATGAAGACCATCACGGTCGGCGAGCTTCGCCAGAACCCGACCGCCATGCTGGCCGAGGTCGAGGCGGGGGAGACGTACAGGATCACCCGCCACAACCACGAGGTGGGACGTATCGTCCCGCCGCAGCCCGGCGTCGCGCTCGTTCCCGCGAAGCATCGCGACCGCATCCGGCTGCCGCAGCTCCCGGCCTCGTACACGCCGCCGACGGCTCCGGCACTCGATGACCTGGTCGATGAGATGCGCGGGGAGCGGTGACGGTCTACTACCTCGATTCGTCGGTCGCGCTCCACGCGCTGCTGGGTGTGACGCCCGCTGCGGCTCGGTGGATGGAGGACGTCAGCGGTGACCCCGACGTGACGCTCATCTCCTCGCGACTCATCAGGACCGAGCTGACCCGAGTGCTGCGACGCGAGCAGCTGCCGGTCGGGCTGCGCGACGCGATCGTCGATCGCCTGGAGCTCGTCCCGCTGACCGACGGGATCCTGGCCGGCGCGGAGGCCATCGTTCCGCACGTGCGCACGCTCGACGCCATCCATCTCGCCTCGGTCGTCGCCGTCGGTCTCGACGCGATCGTCGTCACCCATGACGCTGGGATGGCTGATGTGGCACGCGAGCTCGGCTACGCCGTGATCGATCCCGTCGCTGGCTGAGGGCACGTGGGGGGAAGCGCGTGGATGCATCCAGATGTGATCCGACATAATGTGCATTATCGGCGGTGCGGCGCGGAACCTGGGAGCGGGCAGATACCGCACCAGCGCGTCCCGGGCTAGCGTTCGCCGTACGCGCGTCGGCCGCAGCCGACGCGCGCGCGAGGCGCACGGACGGAGCAGGCGATGGAGCAGGCCGAGCGAGACATCCGGCAGTTCGTGGACGCGCACACCGCAGCGATGATCGACGAGCTCTCTGAGTGGGTGCGCATCCCGTCGGTCGCCGGCGTGCCCGAGCGCGAGCGGCACCTGCGCAGGTCGGCCTCCTGGCTCGCCGGAACGCTCCGGGACGTGGGCTTCCCGGTCACCGAGATCTGGAGCGGGCCGACGGGCCCCGCCGTCTATGCCGAGTGGTGCGCCGCGCCGGGCGCTTGCACGGTGCTCGTCTACAGCCACCATGACGTGCGCGCCGTGAAGGACGAGAACTGGGACGAGACCGCCCCGTTCGAGCCGGTCGTGCGCGACGGGCGGCTCTACGGCAGGGGCAGCTCCGACGCCAAGGGCCAGGTGATCGCCCACCTGTGGGCGATCCGCGCGCACCTGCAGGTCGCGGGCCGGACGGCGCCGGCGGTCAACCTGAAGCTGATCGTCGAGGGCGAGGAGGAGGCCGGCTCCCCCGGGCTCGCCGCGATGCTCGACGAGCAGCGCGCCCGGCTCGACGCCGACGTGGTGCTGTACTCCGACACGCTGCTGTGGCGCGCGGACCACCCGGCGCTCTGCACGAGCGTGCGAGGCATGGTGGGCGCGACGATCGAGGTGCTCGGCCCGCTGACCGACATCCACAGCGGCGCCGTCTCCGGCACGGCGCCGAACCCGGCCATCGAGCTGGGCCGGCTGCTCGGGCTGCTGCACGACGAGGACGGCAGGATCGCGTTCCCTGGCTTCTACGACGATGTCGAGCCGGTCTCGGACGAGCGCCGCGCGGAGCTGGCGGCGCTGCCCTTCGACTCGGACGACTGGCTCGAGCGCTCCCACACGCGCAGCATCACCGGCGAGGCGGGCTTCACCGTCTTCGAGCGGCTCTGGGAGCGCCCGGCGCTCGAGGTCATCGCGCTCGCAGCCGGCGACCCGGTCGGCGTGGCGCGCGCCGCCGTGCCCTCGATGGCGTCGGCCGACCTCAGCATCCGCATCGTCTCAGGGCAGCACGTCGGGACGGTGGCGGAGCAGCTGCGGCGCTGGCTCGAGGAGACCATCGGCGAGGGCTACGGGCATCGCCTCTCGATCGAGGGGAAGACGGCGCAGGAGCCGTACCGGACTCCCCAGACGCCGGTCGTCGACGCGCTCGCGCGCTCGATGGCGAAGGGGTTCGGCGTGCCAGAGGTCGGGAGGATGGGCAACGCCGGCGGCGGGCCGGCGGAGCTGCTCGCGCGCAGCCTGGATGCGCCCGTCGTGTTCTTCGGCACCGGCCTCGTCGAGGACAACTGGCACGACAGCGACGAGAGCGCGTCGATCGAGATGCTCCGAGCCGGCGCCGCGACGCTCGCGCACCTGTGGGACGACTTGGGAGCGAACGGGATCACGCCGACGGCGTGAGGGCCCGAGCGAGCTCCTCAAGAGGCTGCCCGGTGAGGCGCTGCGTCGTCCACTCGGCGAGCGGCTCGGCGCCGATCGCGCGGTAGAAGCCGATCGACGGCGCGTTCCAGTCGAGCACCGTCCACTCGAACCGGCGGTAGCCGCGCTCGACGCAC
>JBAZPY010000076.1:0-6637 GCA_041645515.1 Agrococcus sp. | reverse complement strand
ACGGCGCTCTCGCTCGGCGCCCGCGACCGGGGGCTGCTGCTGCCGCCCGGCCCGCGCTTCTCCGCGTCGGGCGTGCTCGACCGCTTCGCGCGAATCCCCATCACCTGGGAGCCGGAGCTGACGGCCGAGGCCATGGTCCGACTCGGCGCCGCCTGGCGCGCGCTGCACGCCGGAGAGCTCCCGTCGGCCACCCGGGTCGCGCACAGCGCCGTCGTCTGAGACGGACGCCGGGGCCGCACTGGCCGTCGCACTGGCACACCTGCCTGGGAGTCGTCGCGCTTGACGGCTCGACGCATCCGCGCTTCCGTTGGGCCCATGTCTGTCATCGGCTTCCACTGCTCCCACGAGCAGATCCCGCCCAGCACGCTCCTCCGCGACGTGATCCACGCGCACGAGGCGGGCTTCCAGGCCGCCATGTGCTCCGACCACCTCGCGCCCTGGCTCGACGCGCAGGGCGAGAGCGGGTTCGCGCTGTCGTGGCTCGGCGCGGCGCTCGCCTCGACGCCGCTGACGTTCGGCGTCGTGCACGCGCCCGGCCAGCGCTACCACCCGGTCATCAGCGCGCAGGCCATCGCGACGCTCGGCGAGATGTTCCCCGGCCGCTTCTGGGCGGCGCTGGGCTCGGGCGAGAACATGAACGAGCACGTCACGGGCGACCCCTGGCCCGACAAGCCCACCCGCGAGCGCCGGCTGCTCGAGAGCGTCGACGTCATCCGCCGGCTGCTCGCCGGCGAGGAGGTGTCGCACGAGGGCACGTTCTCGGTCGACCGCGCCCGCGTGTGGTCGCGGCCCGCGACGCCGCCGAAGCTCATCGGCGCATCCATCACGCCCGAGTCCGCCGCGAGGCACGCGCAGTGGGCGGATGGGTTCATCACCGTCGCGGGCGACACAGCGGCGCTCCGCGACGTCATCGCCGCCTACCGAGACGCCGGGGGTCGCGGCCCCGTCTCGGCGCAGCTGCACCTCTCGTGGGCGCCGGACGAGTCGGAGGCCATCGCCACCGCTCGCGACCAGTGGCGCAGCGGCACCGTCGCGCCGCCCGAGGCGTGGGACCTCACGTTCCCCGACGACTTCGACCGGCGCACCGCCGACGTCTCGGAGGAGGCGATCCGCAAGGCCGTCACCGTCTCGAGCGACCTCGCCGTGCACGAGGCGCGGATCGCCGAGATCCTCGGCACCGGCGTCGACGCCGTCTACCTGCACCACGTCGGCCAGCAGCAGGCCGCCTTCATCGACGCGTTCGGCGAGCGCGTGCTGCCGGCGCTGCAGGTCGCCTCGTGAGCCCCCGGCCGATCGAGGCCGCCGACAGCTGGTGGCGCAACGCCGTCTTCTACTGCCTCGACGTGCAGGTGTTCCAGGACTCCGACGGCGACGGCATCGGCGACCTGCAGGGGCTCGTCTCCCGCATCCACACCCTCGCCGACCTCGGCGTCACGTGCCTGTGGCTCATGCCGTTCTTCCCCACCGCCGACCGCGACGACGGCTACGACATCACCGACTTCTTCGGCGTCGACCCGCGGCTCGGCACCCTCGGCGACCTCGTGGAGGTCATCCGGGTCGCCCGCGCGCAGGGCATGCGCGTCATCATCGACTTCGTCATGAACCACACGTCGGCCGAGCACCCGTGGTTCCGCTCCTCCCGCTCGTCGCGCGAATCCCCGCACCGCGACTGGTACGTGTGGCGGGATGCGCCGCCGGCGGAGCAGGACGCGCCCGTCTTCCCGGGCGAGGAGGACTCCACCTGGACGCAGGATGAGCGCACGGGCCAGTGGTACCTGCATCACTTCCGGGCGCACCAGCCCGACCTCAACGTCGCGCATCCGCCCGTGCAGGTGCAGATCGAGCGCAACCTCGGCCTGTGGCTCGAGCTCGGCGTCTCCGGCTTCCGCGTCGACGCGGTGCCGTTCCTGTTCAGCAGCGCCCCGGTGCACGGCACCGAGACGACCGGGAAGGCGCCCGACTACCAGGGGGCCGACCACCTGCGGGCCATCCAGCGGTTCGTCTCGCGGCGCAACGGCGAGGCGATGCTGCTCGGCGAGGTCAACCTGCCGCACGAGCAGCAGCTGCAGTGGTTCGAGGCCGAGGGCGAGGCGAGCGGGCTGCACCTGCAGTTCGACTTCGTCTCGATGCAGGCGCTGTTCCTGTCGCTCGCCCGCGAGGATGCGCGACCGCTCGCGAAGGCGCTGCGCGACCGGCCCGAGCTGCCACCGGCGAGCCAGTGGGCGAACTTCGTGCGCAACCACGACGAGCTCACGCTCGACAAGCTGGCGCCGGACGAGCTCCAGGAGGTCTTCGAGGCGTTCGCGCCGGACGAGGGGATGCGGCTGTACGGCCGGGGGATCCGCCGGCGGCTGCCGACGATGCTCGGAGACGCCCGCGCGGTGCGGCTGGTCTACACGCTGATGTTCTCGCTGCCCGGCTGCCCGGTGCTCTTCTACGGCGAGGAGATCGGCATGGGCGAGGAGCTCGAGGTGCCCGGCCGCTACGCGGTGCGCACGCCGATGCAGTGGGAGCCGGACGCGAGCGGCGGCTTCTCGACGGCGCCGCAGCGCAGCTGGACCAGGCCGCAGACGCGCGGCGAGCTGGGGCCGCAGCGCGTGAACGTCGCCGACCAGCAGCGGGATCCGACGTCGCTGTGGCGGCACATCCAGCAGCTGACCGATCTCTACCGCGACACCCCGGAGCTCGCCTGGGCGAGGCTCGAGGTCGTCGGTGTGCGGCAGGGGCCGGTGCTGGCGCACGTGTGCCGCGGCGACGACTGGACGATGCTCGCGCTCCACAGCCTGGGCGACGAGCGGGCGGCGGTGAAGCTCGAGCTCGCCGCCGAGACGGGGCCGGTGACGCTCGTCGACCGGTTCGACGACTCCTCGATCACGGTGGACGGCACGCTCGGGCTCGAGCTGGAGCCCTACGGCTGGCGGTGGCTGCTCGTCTCGCCGGCGGATGCCACCATCCGCCGGGTGTAGCGGGCGGGACCGCCGGTCGTGTCACGGGGGGAGGCGACGCTCTGCACCGAGGCGGATCGGACCTCGCTCCGTGCACCACGGCCGGGATCGCCTCAGCCCGGGAACGACGTTGCCCCCGACCTCGCGGTCGGGGGCAACGCGTGCGATCAGGTGCCTACCAGCTCGACTTGGTCACGCCGGGCAGCTCGCCACGGTGCGCCATGTCGCGGAAGCGCACGCGCGAGATGCCGAACGCGCCGACGTGTCCGCGGGGGCGGCCGTCGATCGCGTCGCGCTTGCGCACGCGCACGGGCGAGGCGTTGCGGGGCAGCTTCTGCAGCCCGAGGCGAGCGGCCTCGCGCTCCTCATCGGTGCTCTTGGGGTCGACGAGCGCCTTCTTGAGCGCGGCGCGCTTCTCGGCGTAGCGGGCGACGATGATCTTCCGCTGCTCGTTCTTGGCGATCATGCTCTTCTTGGCCATTACCGCTCCTCTCGGAACTCGACGTGCTGACGCACGATGGGGTCGTACTTCTTCAGCACAAGTCGGTCGGGGTTGTTGCGACGGTTCTTCTTCGTCACGTACGTGTAGCCGGTGCCGGCCGTGGAACGGAGCTTGATGATCGGACGGACGTCCTGGGACTTCTTCGCCATCAGAGCTTCACCCCCCGAGCCTGCATGTCACGGACGACGGCCTCGATGCCACGGGCGTCGATGACCTTCATGCCCTTGGCCGAGACGTTCAGCGTGATGTTGCGACGCAGCGACGGGACGAAATAGGTCTTGCGCTGCACGTTCGGGTCGAAGCGTCGCTTCGTGCGCCGGTGCGAGTGCGAGATGTTGTGTCCGAAGCCGGGGATGGCTCCGGTCACCTGGCATACGGCTGCCATTGGTGCCTCCATGTGGTTACCGTGGGCCTGAGCCCACCCAAGATCACTTGCCTGCGCACGCTGGAACCCGATCCTTGCGGGGTTGGGAGGCACGTGCGCTGCGCGGTCGAGACCGCACCAAAGAGCAATCCTACGCCATGCGGGTGCCGCGCGGCAACACCGGGCTGGGCCGCGCGTCAGCGGCTCGGCGGGAACGCGGGCTGGCCGTCCGGCCCCATGGGCAGGGGCGTGCCGTCGGCGTAGGTCGGCCACGGGAGCAGACCGCCCGGCGGCGGCGCCTGCTGCGCGGCAGGCACCTGCGGCACTGGCATCTGGGGCACCGGCATCTGGGGCACCGGCATCTGGGGTACCGGCATCTGGGGTACCGGCATCTGGGGTACCGGCTGCTGGCCGGACCACGGCCCCGGCTGCTGCGGCCACGCCTGCTGGCCCGGCCACTGCTGCGGCGCCGCTGCGGCCACGACGGGCCGCGCGTGCTCGCCGCGCGCCTCCGCCTCCTGCCAGTCGATGTTGCGGCGGTTCCAGTAGAGGAGCACGGTGATCGAGGCGGCGAGCGCCGTGACGACGATCGCGGCGACGGTCGCGCGCCAGTACCACTCCCCCACGTCGAGGCCGAAGGCGTCGAGCGCGAAGTGGAGGGTCAGCAGCACGCCCACGAGTCCGAGGAGGCTCGCGGCGACGAGCCCGATGACCCGGGCCATGGAGGCGCGCCCGCGGTCGCCGAGCCGGATGAGGCCCCACGCGCCCGCGGCCGCGGCGCGCACGACCAGGATGGTCAGCAGCACGATGCCGAACAGCTCGGCGAACAGGAAGTCGTCCTCCCACGGCTCGCGCTCGACCCCGCCGGCGCCGTTCATCCAGATGGCGATCATCAGCACGGCGAGCAGGTACACGTTCGCGGCCACCCCGATGATGAGCGGCGTCGCGGAGCGGCGCGCGAGCACGAGGTCGAGCGCCAGCAGCGCCGTGAACGCGAGGAAGACCACGACCGTCCAGACGACGCGCGCGGCCTGGCTCTCGAAGTCGCCGACGAAGATCAGCACCACCGTGATGATCGTGACGATCGCGAGCAGGCAGATGCCGACGAAGAGCACCGGCTGGATGCCGAGGATGCGCCGGGGCCGGGCGGCGAGGGCCGGCTGCGAGTGCTGCTGCGGGGCCGGTCGGCGCTGGGTGTCGGCGGGGACGCTCGCGGGCTGCTGCCCGCCGTAGGCGCTCGGCTGATTCGTCACGGTGGCCTCCTGAGGCTTTGCCGTCATCATCACAGTCGCGGCTGGATCCCCGCCAGCCTTCGGCGCGGGCTGTGGAGGGTCAGCGAGCTGCCGCGCGCGGTGCCGGTCAGCGCGCTGCCGCGCACGGTGCCGGTCAGCGCGCTGCCGCGCACTCCGCGCAGAGGCCGAAGATGTCGACGACGTGCTCCGGCTCGACGAAGCCGTGCGCTGCCGCCACCTGCCCGGCCCACCGCTCGACCGCGGCCGCCTCCAGCTCGACCGTGCGCCCGCACCGGCGGCAGATGAGGTGATGGTGGTGGGACGGCGTGCAGGCGCGGTACAGCGCCTCGCCGCCGGACTGCAGCGCATCCGCCTCGCCGTCCTCCGCGAGCGCCGCGAGCGCCCGGTAGACGGTGGCGAGCCCCACGGTCGAGCCCGACTGCCGCATCGACTGGTGCAGCGCCTGCGCCGAGACGAACTCCTCGCTCGAGGCGAGCGCCTCGCGCACCGCCTCGCGCTGCTTCGTCGTGCGGCGCGGGGCCGCGTCGGCGGCGTCGGTGGCGGGGTGTGCGTGGGTCATGGTGTCCTCGCCTCGATCGTCCCACGAACCGGCGCCGCCCGCCCAGTCGCCGGCCGCTGTCGGCGCCCGCCGACGGCCCAGGCGGTGCCGTACAGCAGCGCCGCGACGAGCGCGATCGCGCCGCCCGCGGCCACGTCGAACCACCGCGACGCGAGCAGGCCCAGGACGCCCGATGCGCTGCCGATGACGGGCGCGAGCACGAGCATCCACCGCCAGTCGCGCACCAGCAGCCGGGCCGCCGCCGCTGGGGCGACGATGAGCGCGACGCCGAGGATCGCGCCCACGACCGGCATGATCGCCACGACGGTCGCGGCGATGAGCGCGAGCGACACGGCCTCGGGCACCCACGGCCGCAGGCCCGCGCGCCGGT
This sequence comes from Agrococcus sp., assembly GCA_041645515.1. Classification (GTDB taxonomy): domain Bacteria; phylum Actinomycetota; class Actinomycetes; order Actinomycetales; family Microbacteriaceae; genus Agrococcus. The sequence goes on along the minus strand of JBAZPY010000076.1, from coordinate 644 downwards.
AGCCGGCCTCGTCGGCGCTCGAGAACACCAGATGCGGTCCGGCGAGCGCCCACACCGCGACGGCGACCAGGAGGAGCACCCCGGTGAGCGCGATGTCGGCGCCCGTGACGGCCAGCACCTGCCCGACCAGGAACGACTCGACATCGATCGCGAGCGGGGCGAGCGACTGCAGCAGCGCGCCGAGCGCGAAGCCCGCGGTGAGCATGACGCCGGACGCGACGGCCGGGCCCTGCGAGCGGATGCGGCCGATGCCCACCGCGATCGCGATGAGCGCGACGGCGGCGACCGCCGCGCCCATCGGCACGGAGACGCCCAGCATGGCGGCGGCGACAGCCCCCGGGAAGGTCGCGTGCGTGAGCGACATCGTGAAGAAGGCCCGCTCGCGCAGGACGACGAGCACCCCGACGACACCTGCGAGCGCACCGGCGAGCACCACCTCGAGCATCGCGAGCCCGAAGAAGTCGAGCTGCGGCATCAGCGCGCCACCGCCGTCACGAGCGCGGTGGAGCCGGAGCGGCCGCGCAGCGCTCCCGCACCCAGCGCGAGCAGGTAGCCGGCCATCATCGTGAGCGCGACGGTCGCGCCGGGGGCGGCGTCGATGCCGAGCTCCGCGAGCTGGACGACGACCCACAGCCCGGCCCATC
>JBAZPY010000075.1:0-6696 GCA_041645515.1 Agrococcus sp. | reverse complement strand
GCCGCGGCGTCGTCGTCGAGCCCCTCCGTCGCCGGGGCGGCATCGCCCGCGCCGTACGAGAGCCGCACGACCTCGCGGCCCTCCGCGGCCTCGCGCAGCCACGGCCACTTCGCCGTCGCGTGCGTCATGGCCTTCGCGCGGATGCCGTGTGCGTCGGCCGCGACGAGCACGCCCGTGCCGCGCGGGTCGCCCTCGATCGCCCCGCGGGCGAAGACGAGCGTGACGAGCTCGACCGTGACGCCTGCCGCATCGGTTCGCAGCGGCGCGAAGCCGTCCAGCTCGCCGAGCACGCGCAGCGCCTGCGCCTCCGGGAGCGCGACGACGAGCGACGACGCCTCGAGCGCGCCGGCATCCGTCTCGACCAGCCAGCCGGTCGGCGTCGGGGCCGCCGAGCGCACGCGGGTGCCGGTTCGCAGCTCGGCGCGGTGCGCGCGGGCGCTGTCGGCGAGCGCGGCCGTCAGGCGGTGGATGCCGCCGCGGATGCCCTGCACGGCCGAGCCCGGCCTGCTCGCGTTGCTGGGCGCGGCGTCACCGCGCGCGACGGCGGCGGCCCGCTCCTCGAGCACGACCGCGACCCCGCCGGAGAGCGAGCCCGCCTGCGTGAGCGCGTTGTTGAGGCCGGGCGCGACCGTCGCGACATCGAGCCGGTCCGGGTCGGCGGAGTAGACGCCACCGGCGAGCGGCGCGACCAGCCGGTCGAGCGCCTTCTGGCCCATGCGGCGCCGCACGAGCGGGCCGAGCGCGTCGTCCTTGCCGATGCGGAGCACGGGCATGAGCCGGTCGAGGTAGGCGCGGATCGCGCCGCCCCAGCCGAGCGCGTCGATGACGTCGCGCGCGAGCGGCGACGAGGGGATGCCGAGCAGCGTCGCCTTCGGCAGCGGCACCGCGCGGTCGGCGAGCTGCAGCCACGCGCCCGCGGGGTTCGGGCCGACGAGCTCGTCGCCGAGGCCCAGCTCGCCAGCGAGCTCGGCGACGCCCCCGCCGCGCGTGGCGAACGACTCGGCGCCCGCGTCGAGGGCGATGCCGTCGACCTCGATCCGCGATGCCACGCCGCCGAGCCGGTCGGCGGCGTCGAGCACGAGCACCCGGTAGCCGCGACCGGCCAGCTCGTGCGCGACCGTCAGCCCCGCGACACCGGCGCCGGCCACGATCGTGTCCCAGCGCCGGCCCTCGGGCAGCGGCGACGCATCCGTCTGCCCGGCGGCGTCGGCCACCGTCTCGTCCGTCACCGAGCGTGCACCGCCTCCACGATGCGCGTGAGCACCGTCGGGTCGGTCGACGGCGGCACCCCGTGACCGAGGTTGAACACGTGCGCGCGTGCGACCGAGCCGGCCATCATGACGTGGTCGATGGCGGCCTCGATGATCTCCCACGGCGCGCCCAGCACGGCCGGGTCGAGGTTGCCCTGCACGGTGACGTCGGAGTCGACGCGCTCGAGCGCGACGTCGAGCGGCACGCGCCAGTCCACGCCGACGCAGTCGACATCCAGGTCCATCGCGCCGTACAGCTCGCCGGCACCGACCCCGAAGTGCACGAGCGGCACGCGGCGGCCCGTGGCGTCGGTCAGGCCGCGCACGGCGTCGAGCGCGATCCGCGAGGCGGGCGCGACGTGCTCGCGGTACTGCTCGAGCGGCAGCGAGCCAGCCCACGAGTCGAACAGCTGCGCGGCGGAGGCGCCCTCCTCGACCTGCGCGCGCAGGAAGCGGCCCGTCACGTCGGCGGTCCAGCGGGCGAGCCGGTCCCACGCGTCGGGGAACGCGCGCATGAGCGTGCGCGCCTCGAGGTGGTCCTTCGACGGGCGGCCGGCGACGAGGTAGGCCGCGAGCGTGAACGGGGCGCCGGCGAAGCCGATCAGCGGGGTCGAGCCGTCGCCGATCTCGGCGAGGCCCGCGATCGTCTGCCGCACGCCTTCCCGCACGGGCTCGAGGGCCGAGTCGAGGCCCGTGGGGTCGAGCGCGACCAGGCGGTCGACGTCGTCCGGGGTGCGGATGGGCTGGGCCACCACGGGCCCGACGCCCGGCTCGATCTTCACGACGACGCCCGCGAGGCGCAGCGGCACCATGATGTCGCTGAAGAAGATGGCGGCGTCGACGCCGTGGCGGCGCACGGGCTGGAGCGTGATCTCGCTCGCGAGCGCTGGCTCGAGGCAGGTGTCGAGCATGTCGCGGTCGGGGCCGTCGGTGCGGCGCCGCAGCTCGCGGTACTCCGGGAGCGACCGGCCGGCCTGCCGCATGAACCACACGGGGGTCACGTCCGGGCGATCGCCGCGGTACGCCCGCACCAGTCGGGACTGTCCGGTGCGGGTGTTGAGCGGGTGGTGTTCGCGCAGAGCAGGCATCCCACCTATCATCCCACCATCGCCGCGGGCGGCGCGCGGTCGGGGTACGCGGTAGGATGCTCGGGTGCTCATCTGCCTGACGGCGAGTCACAAGAACGCCGACTTCACTGCCCTCGAGGCACTGTCGACGGCTGACGCCTCGCAGCTGCCCACCTCCTTCGCGGCGCACCCTGCGATCGAGGGCGCGGTCGTCGTCTCGACGTGCAACCGCTTCGAGGTCTACCTCGACGTGGATGCCGAGGCGGATGCGGCTGCCGTCATCGCGCAGACCGCGGCTGCCGACGCGCTCGGCCTCCACCAGCCAGAGACGCTCGCGCCGCTCGCCGATGTCGAGGCTGCTGAGCACCTCTTCGCGGTCGCCGCGGGTCTCGAGTCGGTCGTGGTCGGCGAGGGCGAGATCGCCGGCCAGGTGCGCCGGGCGCTGCAGTCCGCGCAGGCGGCCGGCACCACGTCGCCGCACCTCGAGCGCCTCTTCCAGCGCGCCTCGGAGACGCAGCGCGGCATCAAGAACCGCACCGGGCTGGGCGAGGCCGGCCGCTCGATCGTGCGCCTCGCGCTCGACCTCGCGAGCGCCCGTGTCGACTTCGCCGACGCCCGCGTGCTGCTCGTCGGCACCGGCCGCTTCGCGGGCGTCTCGCTCGCCGAGCTGCGCCGCCGCGGCGCGAAGCACATCGAGGTCTGGAGCCCCTCCGACCGCGGCGAGGGCTTCGCGCGCAGCCACGCCATCGGCTACGTCGACGCGCGCGACGCGGCCCTCGCCGCCGCATCCGCCGACGTCATCGTCACCTGCACGAGCGCCGACCACCACGTCGTCGACGCCGCGCTGCTGCACGCCGGCCGCGCCCGGCTCGCCACCCACGACTTCCCCGGCACCGCGCACGACCCCGCCACCTGCCCGATCGCGCTCGGGGCAGGAGCCGCGGGATGCCCGATGCACTCGAGCGACGACGCGAAGGCCGGCTGCCCGGTGCAGCACGGCCGCCGCGCGCAGCTCGTCATCGACATGGGCATGCCGCGCAACGTCGACCCCGACGTGGCCACGGTGCACGGCGTCGAGGTGCTCGACCTCGAGACCATCCGCCTGCACGCGCCGCTCGAGCACCTGACGGCGGCCGCGGACGCGCGCGACCTCGTGCGCAAGGCCGCACGCCGCTTCGAGCGCGGGACCGAGGAGCGGCGCATCGGCCCCGCGATCGCGGCGCTCCGCCAGCACGTCGAGGACGCGATGGAGGCGGAGCTCGCGCGCATCGCGAAGCGCGGCAGCGAGGAGGAGCGGCGCGCGGCCGAGCAGGCGCTGCGCCACTTCGCCGGCGTGCTGCTGCACAAGCCCACCGTGCGCGCCCGAGAGCTCGCCGCCGAGGGGCGCCACGACGACTTCCTCTCGGCGATCGACGCGCTGTACGGCATCGACGACGTGGCGTGACGGAGAGCACCTCCACCGGCGACCACGCCATCCTGCCGCCAGCAGGCGTCCAGACCGACCCGCTCGAGACGGGCGGCGCAGGCGCCCCCGCCAAGCGGCGCAGGCTCGTCGACCTCGCGCCGCTCAGGGCGTCCCCCGTCTTCGCGCGGCTCTGGATCGGCAACGCGATCAGCGGCATCGGTGCGCAGATGACCGTCGTCGCGGTCGGCCTGCAGATCTTCGACATGACCGCGAGCACGATGGCGGTCGCGCTCGTCGGCGGCATCGCGCTGCTGCCGATGGTGGTGGCCGGGCTGTGGGGCGGCATGATCGCCGACGCCTTCGACCGCCGCAGGGTGCTGATCGTCTCCAGCCTGACCGGCTGGGCCGCGGTGCTCGGGCTCGTGGCGCTCTCGAGCTGGGACGCGGCGCTCGTCGCCGACGGCCAGCGAGCCGAGGTGTGGCCGTTCTACGTGCTCACCACGATCAACACCGTCGCCGCCACCGTGTCGGGCGCGACACGCTCGGCCGTCACGCCGCGCATCCTGCCCGCGCACCTCATCTCGCGCGCGACCGCCCTCAACGGCATCGCGATCGGCATCATGCTGACGCTCGGGCCCGCGCTCGCCGGCGTGCTCGTCGCCGCCGTCGGGCTGCCGATCACGTTCGCGATCGACGCGGTGCTCTTCACCGCCGGCTTCGTCGGCATCCTGGGGCTCCCGCGGCTTCCGCCGCTCGGTGTCGTCGCGAGGCCGGGCCTCGAGTCGCTCCGCGACGGCTGGCGCTTCCTGCGGCAGGCGCCGAACATCCGCATGTCGTTCCTCGTCGACATCATCGCGATGTCGTTCGGACGGCCGTTCGCGCTGCTGCCGGCGGTCGGCGCGATCGCGATCGGCGGCGGCCCCATCACCGTCGGGGTGCTCACCGCTGCGGCCGCAGTCGGCACGCTGCTCGCGAGCCTCTTCTCGGGCCCCGTCGCCCACGTGCACCGCCACGGCCTCGCCGTGGCACGCGCGATCTCGATCTACGGCGGCTTCGTCGCGCTCCTCGGCGCCGTGCTGCTCGCGATGGCGCTCGGCTGGGGCGGGCCGGTCGGCCCTGACTGGTCGCAGGTCGCGTGGCCAGCGCTCGCCGTCGCCGCGCTCGCCCTCGCCGGGATGGGCGCGAGCGACGAGATCAGCGCCATCTTCCGGTCGACGATGATGCTGACGGCGGCACCCGACGAGATGCGCGGGCGCACGCAGGGCCTCTTCACCGTCGTCGTCGCGGGCGGACCCCGCATCGGCGACCTCTACGCCGGTGCCGCCGCGAGCCTCGTCGCGCTGTGGTGCCCGCCGCTCATCGGCGGCATCCTCATCGTCGCGCTCATCGCGATCGTGACGCGCGCCCAGCGCTCCTTCCTCGCCTACGACGCCCGCACGCCGACGCCGTAGACCCCCGGTTCCGGGCGCGCTCAGGCGGTGCTGCGGCGCGCGGGGGGTTGAGGCTGTCGTGCGCCAAGGCTGAGGGCGCCTTGGGCGCCGCCGTTCTTCCCCGGGGCTACCGTGACGACTGCCGCACTCCGGCGACGTTAGGAACCCTCATGCAGCACGAGCTCGAGGCACAGGGCGGCAGACCGCCACTCCTCCACGAAGAGCTCGTCGCGCTGTCGGCGCCGACGCAGGCGTGGTCGCACCGCGACGGCACGATGCGGGGCCCCGCCGACGGCCTCTTCCACGGCGACTGGCGCTGGGTCCGCAGCCTCGAGCTGCTCGTCGACGGCAGGCCCGTCGAGCACCTCTCGACCGCCGAGGAGCGGGGCTGGACGGTGCTGCGCGGCGTCGCCCGCGACCTCGACGCGGACGCGGCCGCGTCGCGCGTGGTGGTCGAGCGGATGCGCGGCGTCGAGCCGGGCGGTCTGGTCGAGCGAGTCACGGTCGTCAACGGTCGTGACGTCGAGGTCACCGCCCTCATCGAGCTGCGGCTCGAGCTCGAGCTCGCACCCATCGCGTCGGTGCGCGCCGGCCGACCCGAGCCGGTGCCGATCGAGCTGCGCATCCAGGATGGCGCCGCTGTCGCGACCGACGGCCACCGCACCCTGCGCTGCTCGAGCACGCGAGGCGCGATCGACATCGACGGGCACCGGGTCACGGCGTCCCGCAGCGTGGTGGTGCCGGCGGGCGACTGGGCGACGTTCGAGCTCGAGATCGCGATCGACGACCCGCAGCTGGCCGCGCACAGCCCGCTCACCGCATCCTTCCCCGACCTCCGCACCACCGGCCGGCCCGCCCTCGACCGCTGGGCCGCGCGCGCCGTCGCCGACCTCGAGGGGCTCTCGCTCGACGTGGGGCACGGCCCCTTCCCCGCGTCGGCCGCCCCGTGGCAGATGACGCTGCTCGCGCGCGATGCGCTCATCGCGGCGCGACTCACGCTGCCGCTCGGCGCGGCGATCGCCGAGGGCACCCTCCGCACGCTCGCGACCCGGCAGGGCGTGCTCCGCGATGCCACGACCGGCGAGGAGCCGGGTCGCATCCCGCACGAGCTGCGCCAGGACGGGGACGCGCCGGTCGCCGTCTTCCACGCATCCATCGACGCGACCGCGCTCTGGATCGTGCTGCTGCACGACACCTGGGCGGCCGGCATGCCGACCGAGACCGCACGGGAGCTGCGGATGGCGCTGCACGCGGCGCTCGGATGGCTCGCCGAGAGCACCGGCGACGGCTTCCTCGTCGACCGGGCGCACGACGGCGTCAGTGCCGCCGTGCAGGCGACCGCGTGCCGGGCCGCCGTCGGCGCCGCCGACCTGCTCGACGCGCTCGGGGACGACGGCGACGAGTGGCGCGCGTGGGCGGCCCGGCTGCGCACCCGCTTCCGCGCTGCCTTCTGGAGCGGCGAGGGCGCCTCGCGCACGCCGGCCACCGCGCTCGACCGCCACGGCGCACCGCTCGACCGGATCGGCGCGGACCTCGCCCAGCTG
>JBAZPY010000074.1:0-6739 GCA_041645515.1 Agrococcus sp. | reverse complement strand
CGCCGACGGCAACCCGAGCGGCTACGTGCACATCAAGGACGTGCTCGGCGCCGACGACGATGACGTGGACGTGCCCGTGCCGCCCAAGCGCATCCGCCAGCTCGCGTCGATCTACCAGGAGGCGGAGGTCGAGGACGCGCTCGCCCTGATGCGCTCGACCGGCGCCCACATCGCGCGCTCGTTCGACGCGAACGGCGACACGACGGGGCTGCTGTTCCTCGAGGACATCATCGAGGAGCTCGTCGGAGAGGTGCGCGACGCCACCAGGAGGCTCTTCTGACGCGCGACCGCGCCTGGGCGTGGCTCGCGTTCGGCGGCGTGCACGCCCTGCTCGCGATCCTCAACGTGCCGAGCGTCTCGGACGCCTACGGCGACGTGCTGCTCGTCTACCCCTCGTGGGTGCAGCAGGGCGAGGCGGGGGAGTGGCTCGGCATCGACGTGCCGTGGGTGTACCCGCTCGTGGCGTGGGCGCCCATCCTGGTGTCGAACGTGCTGGGCACGGAGGCGCTGCCGCTCGTGTGGATGCTGGTCGTGACGGCGCTCGACGCGGTCGCGTTCCACCTGCTGCTGGGGGTGCCGCGCGGGCCGGTGCTCGCGTGGACGTGGCTCGCGCTGCAGCTCGCGCTCGGGCCGGTCGCCCTCGCGCGCATCGACACCGTCGCGGTCGCGGTGTCGATCATCGGCGTCGCGGTGCTGCGGCGCGGCAAGCCGGGTCTCGCGGCCGCGGCGTTCACCGCGGCCGCATGGATGAAGGTGTGGCCGGGGGTGCTGTACCTCGCGCTGCTCATCGCGCGGCGCGAGCGGCTGCGGGTGCTGGCTGCGGGCGCGATCGTCTCGGCGGCGGTGCTCGCGATCGCGGCGCTGCTCGGCTCGGAGCACGTGCTGTCGTTCCTCACGCAGCAGGAGGATCGCGGCCTGCAGATCGAGGCGGTCGCGGCGACGCCGTACATGTGGATCGTCGGCGGCGACGACGCCCACGTCTACTTCGACCGGGAGATCTGGACCTTCCAGGTCGACAGTGACGGCGTGGGCACGGTCGCCGCGCTCGCGACCCCCGTGCTCGTCGGCGCCGTCGTGCTGCTGTGCACCATCGGCGTGCTCGCCGTGCGCCGCTCGCACGGCCGCGAGGCGATCGTGTGGCTCGCGGTCGCGCTCGTCGCCGCGCTCATCGTGACGAACAAGGTGGGCTCGCCGCAGTTCGTGCTGTGGCTCACGGTGCCGGCGCTGCTGCTCGCGGAGCTCGGGGCGAGGCGGCACTGGATCGGCGTCGGGGCGGTCGTCGCGGTGTCGGTCGCGACGCAGCTGCAGTTCCCGTGGACGTACGACTGGCTCGTGGTCGGCCACCCCGCGGCGGTGGCGCTGCTGACCGTGCGGAACCTGCTGCACGTCGGCATCCTCGTCGGGGCGGTGTGGATGCTGCTCCGCGCGGCCCGGCGCGGGCCGTTCGCGCTCTCAGTCGAGCAGCGGCGCGAGCAGGTCGCCGACGCGGCCCGTCTCGATGAGGAAGCCGTCGTGGCCGAAGCCGCTCTCCAGCACGACGGGCTCCGCGCCCGACACGCTCGTCGGCAGTCCCGCGGCGAGCCGCTGCTGGTCGGCGACGGGGAAGAGCCGGTCGCTGGAGATGCCGACGACGAGCGTCGGTGAGGTGACGCGCTCGAGCGCGGCCTCGACGCCGCCACGGCCGCGGCCGACGTCGTGCGTCGACATCGCGTCGACGAGGCGCACGTAGGAGCCCGCGTCGAACCTGCGGGTGAAGCGGTTGCCGTGCACGTCGAGGTACGACTCCACCTGGAAGCGACCGCCCGCGAGCGGGTCGACGCTCGACTGCCACTCGCGCCGGAAGCGCTCGTTGAGCTCGTGCTGCGAGCGGTACCCGAGCATCGCCATGCGCCGCGCGAGCGCGAGACCGCGCGCGGGCCCCGCGTGCCCGGGAAGGTCGTAGAAGTCGCCGCCGAGCCAGCCCGGGTCGGTCGTGACCGCCTCGATCTGCAGGGAGTTCTGCGCGATCTGGTCGGCGCTCGTGGCCGCGTTCGAGGCGAGCAGGGCGGCGCTGCCGACCCGCTCCGGGTGGGCGATCGCCCACTCGAGCGCGTGCATGCCGCCCATCGAGCCGCCGATCACGGCGCGCCATCGGTCGATGCGGAGGCGGTCGGCGAGGCGGCGCTGCGCCTCCACCTGGTCGCGGATCGTGACGCGCGGGAAGCGCGACCCCCACTCGACGCCGTCGGCGGCGAACGACGCGGGGCCGGTCGAGCCCTGGCAGCCGCCGAGCATGTTCGGGGCGACGACGAAGAGCCGGTCGGTGTCGATCGCGAGGCCCGGTCCCACGACGTCGCCCCACCAGCCGGCGGTGACGTGGCCGGGGCCGGCGTCGCCGCGCACGTGGCTGTCACCGGTGAGCGCGTGGGCGATGAGCACGGCGTTGTCGCGGGCTTCGTTGAGGCGACCCCACGTCTCGAACGCGAGCACCGCATCCGTGACCGTGCCGCCCGCTTCGACGGAGATGTCGCCGATGCGGGCGAACCTGCGGTCGCCAGGGTCGTCGCCCGGGCGCCACGCGCCCGTGACGGGCACCGGGTGCGCGCGGCCGACGTCGCCGAACGGCAGCGCGTCGACGAGCCGGGCGGCGGGCACCCGGGAGGCAGGCTGGACGTCGTCGCTCAGCTGCCAGTCCACGAGTGCCCGCCGTCCCGGATCAGGCCGCGGCCGCCTCGAGCGCTGCGGCCTTGGCGGCTGCGGCCTCGAGCCCGGTGCCGAGGTCGGCGATGAGGTCGTCGACGTGCTCGATGCCGACCGAGAGCCGCACGAGGCCCGGCGTGACGCCGGCCGTGAGCTGCTGCTCGGGCGTGAGCTGCGCGTGCGTCGTCGACGCCGGGTGGATGACGAGCGAGCGCACGTCGCCGATGTTCGCGAGGTGGCTGAACAGCTGCAGCGACTCGACGAGCGCCTTGCCGGCCTCGACGCCGCCGACGAGCTCGAACGAGAGCACGGCGCCCGTGCCGCGGGGAGCGATCTGCTTGCCGCGCTCGTGCCAGGGGCTCGACGGCAGTCCGGCGTAGTGCACGCCGGCGACCTGCGGGTGCCCCTCCAGGAACTGCGCGACCGCGGTGGCGTTCGCGACGTGACGGTCGATGCGCAGCGAGAGCGTCTCGATGCCCTGCAGCAGCTGCCAGGCGGTGTCGGGGGAGGAGGATGCGCCGACGTCGCGGAGCAGCGTGACGCGGGCCTTGATGATGTAGGCGATCTGGTCGCCGAGCGCCTCCGAGAACGTGACGCCGTGGTACGACTCGTCGGGCTGCGTGAGGCCGGGGAACTTGTCGGACTTCGACCACTCGAAGCGTCCGCCGTCGATGATCGCGCCGGCGACGACCGAGCCGTGGCCGCCGAGGAACTTCGTCGCCGAGTGCACGACGATGTCGGCGCCGTGCTCGAGCGGGCGGATGAGGTAGGGCGTCGCGATCGTGTTGTCGACGATGAGCGGGACGCCGGCGTCGTGCGCGACCTCGGAGACGCCCGCGATGTCGAGCAGGTTGATGCGCGGGTTGCCGATCGTCTCGGCGAACAGCAGCTTCGTGTTCGGGCGGATCGCGCGGCGCCACTCGTCGAGGTCGTCCTGGTCCTCGACGAACGTCACCTCGACGCCGAGGCGCTTCAGCGTGAAGTTGAAGAGGTTGTAGGTGCCGCCGTAGATCGACGACGACGACACGATGTGGTCGCCGGCGCTCGCGATGTTCAGCACCGCGTACGTGCTCGCCGCCTGGCCGGACGAGAGGAGGAGCGCCGCTGCGCCTCCCTCGAGGGCCGCGAGGCGCTGCTCGACGACATCGTTCGTCGGGTTCATGATGCGCGAGTAGATGTTGCCGAACTCGGCGAGGCCGAAGAGCCGGGCTGCGTGGTCGGCGTTGTCGAACACGTACGAGGTGGTGCGGTAGACGGGCGTGATGCGCGCCTTCGTGGTGGGGTCGGGCTGGGCGCCCGCGTGCACCTGCAGGGTCTCGAACTTCCAGTCGCTCATGGTGCGCCTCCTCGGCTGTCAGCGGTGGGGTCTTCCCCTCAGCGTGCAGGGGATGCGCCGCGGTAGCCAACGGGGGCCGACGCACGGCGTAACACTCAAGCGATTGGCGCCCTCGCGCATCCGGTGCTTGCATGTCGGCATGAGCGAGAAGCGGATCATCGTCACGGGTGCGTCGAGCGGGATCGGGGAGGCGGTGGCAAGGCAAGCCGTCGCGCGCGGCTGGCAGGTGCTCGCGGTCGCGCGGCGCGCCGAGCGGCTCGAGGCGCTCGCGGCCGAGATCGGGTGCGAGGTGCTCGCCGCCGACCTCACCGACGAGGGCGATGTCGCCAGGCTCGGGGAGACGGCTGCGTCGTTCCGGCCGACGAGCCTCGTGCAGGTCGCGGGCGGCGCGAAGGGCGCCGCGCACCTCGCCGAGACGACCATCGAGGACTGGCGGTGGATGTTCGAGTCGAACGTCATCGCGGCGAAGCGCGTCATCGACGCCGTGCTGCCGCAGCTGCGCGCATCGACGCGCCCGTCCGCAGCGGGCGCTGGCGGCTACGCCGAGATCATGGTCGTCACGTCGATCGCGGCCACGGTCGCGTACGCGGGCGGCTCCGGCTACAACGCCGCGAAGTCCGCGGAGAAGCAGCTCGTCGACGTGCTGCGGCTCGAGCTGCACGGCGAGCCGATCCGCGTCATGGAGGTCGCGCCCGGCATGGTCTGGACCGAGGAGTTCTCGCTCGTGCGCTTCGAGGGCGACAAGGAGAAGGCGGATGCTGTCTACAAGGACGTGCAGGACCCGCTCTCGGCCGACGACGTCGCGCGGGTGATGACCGACATCCTGGCGCTGCCCGGGCACGTCTCCGTCGACGAGACGATCATCAAGCCGGTCGCGCAGACGCACCCGTGGATGGTGCACCGCGGCCCGCTCGTCGCGAAGGGCTGACCGCTCAGTCGGGCAGCGCTGCAGTCGCCGGTGCCGGCACGGGCTCCGGGTCGGCGAAGGCGAGGCGCGGCACCGCGATGAGGCCGACGGCGGCGACGAGCGCCGTGACACCGCAGACGATCCACACGACGATGTAGCCGCCGATGCTCGCGGCGGTGCCGATCGCGCCGATCGCCAGCACGATGGCGAAGATCGACGATGCGAACGAACCGCCGATCGTCTTGGTGGTGTTCGTCATCGCGGTCGCCACCCCGGTCTGGCCGCGCGGCGCGGCGGCGGCTGCGGCAGCGGGGAGAGCGCCCACGAGGGCGCCCGAGCCGACGCCCGCGACCGCCATGCACGCGAAGACCTGCCACGCCTCGAGGTGGAACGGCACGAGCAGCAGGTAGCCGACGCCGACGAGCGTCGCGGCGACGATGAGCAGCAGGCGCGGGCGGATGCGCGCGGAGAGCACGGCCAGCGCGGCGGCGCCGACGATGAGCGACAGCAGGTAGACGCCGATGAGGATCGAGCGGCCCGAGGCGTCGAGGCCGAGTCCGTAGCCGAGCGACGGGTCGGTGCCGGCATAGGTGGCGAGCGGCGTCTGCGCGCCGAGCAGGCTCACCCCGACGAGGCCCGCCGTGAGCTGCACGGGCCACATCTCCGGCCGGCCCATGACGCGGAGGTCGATCGCGGGATCGTCCTTGGCGAGCACCCAGCGGCCGAACGGGAGCAGCAGGGCGACGCCGACGAGCATGACCGCCCAGCCCCACCACGCATCCGCCCCGCCGATCTTGAGGAACGTGAGGCCCGACGTGATCGTGAGCAGCGACAGCGCGAGCAGCACGAAGCCGCCGGTGTCGAGGCTGCGGCCGGGGAGCGGCTCGGACTCGGGCACGCCCCACAGGATCGCGAAGAACGTGAGGGTCACCATCGCCGCCGGCACCATGAGCGTGGGCGCCATCGCCTCCCCGAACGCGCCGAGCGCGATGGCCGAGCCGAGCGCGCCGAGGATCGCGCCGGCCTCGAGCGCGATCACGAGCAGGCCGGCGGCGCGGCGGGTCGTCGACGGCGCGGCTGCGGTGCGGCGCCCGCGATCGAAGATGAGCGCGACCTCGAGCGGCAGCCACACGGCGTAGGCGCCCTGCAGCGAGAAGGCGATGAGGTAGCTCCAGAAGTCGCCCGCGAACGCCATCCACCAGCTCGCGCCCGCCGTGAGCGCGGTCGCGACCAGCAGCATCCGCTTGTGGCCGTGCATGTCGCCGAGCTTCGCGAGCACCGGCACCATGAGCGCCGACAGCAGCAGCTGGCCGGCCTCGAACCAGTTGACGTCGGCGTCGGTGACCGAGAGGTGGCGGGCGATGTCGGGCGTGAGCGTGACGTACCAGCCCTGCAGCACGCCGCTCGTGAGCTCGACGCACACGAGCCAGCCGATCAGGGCGAGGGGAACGGCGCGCGTCGTTGGCACGAGTGCATCATGGCATCCGCCGTAGCGGAGCGGGCCTGCTCTGCCGGTCGAGGATCAGCGGTCGGGAGGCGGTTCCGAAGACGTCAGCGCGCGCAGCACCTTCTGCACCCTGGCGGCCTTGACGGGGGAGAGGTCCATCTCGATCGTGCTGCCCCTCGTCACCATCGACAGCCGCACGTGCATGCCGACCCGCCGCGCTGCGATCGACGAGAGGGCATCGATCGGGAGGGTTTCCGTCTCGCTGTGCCCGCTGTCGCCGATGGGGGTTTCCAGGGGCCCCTCCGTCGTCGCCGCCAGCACGGCTCTGCCCATCAGGCTCGGGCCGATCCTGGGCATGAACTCGATACTG
>JBAZPY010000073.1:0-6746 GCA_041645515.1 Agrococcus sp. | reverse complement strand
CTCCTTCCTCCCCGGCTTCAAGGGCGCGAACCCCTACCGGCAGGCGCACGCGCGCGGTGTGAAGCTCATCGGAGCCACCGCGCACTTCGTCACGAGCGACCTCGACGAGGGGCCGATCATCGAGCAGAACGTCGTGCGCGTCGACCACGCGCACACCCCGCAGCAGCTCATCGCGATCGGCCAGGACGAGGAGTCGCGCACCCTCTCGCGCGCGGTGCAGTGGTTCGCGGAGGACCGGGTGCTGCTCGACGGCCAGCGGACGATCATCTTCAAGTAGAATCGCTGCGCGATCGGACATCTGCCGTTCACGAGAAAGTCGGGCGCGGCGTCATCGGTGCTGGCTATGTTGACGGTGTCACTGCACCTCAACGGAGTGGATCCATGCGCGCACGCACCCTGCTCGGCACCTCGACGGTCGCCGCGCTCGCCCTCACGGGCCTGGTCGCCGTCCCGGCTCAAGCCGCGACGCATCCCGTCATCAACGAGCTCTCCGCCGACATCAGCAGCACCGACACGAACGCCGAGTTCGTCGAGCTGCTCGCGGCGCCCGGCACCGACCTGAGCGGCTACCGCATCCTGCAGGTCGAGGGCGACGCCAACACCAACCAGGGCAAGGTGATCCGGTCGGATGCGGCACCCGCGGTCGGCGCCGCCGGCTTCGGCGTGCTGCAGTACCCGCTCAACGGCCTGCAGAACGGGTCGGCGTCGCTCCTGCTCGTCGAGGGCACCGCGACCGCGGGCCAGCAGGTCGACGCGGATCGCGACGGCGTCGTGGACACCGGCCTCGGCTTCACCGTCGTCGACGCGGTCGGCGTGATCGACGGCGACGCCGGCGACCTCGCGTGGGGCACGGTGCTGACGCGCTCGTTCGACGGCCGCGCTGCCACCGTCGGCGGTGCGAGCCGCGTGCCCGACGGCACCGACACCGACGCGCCCGCCGACTGGACGCGCAATGCGTTCAACGGCGCCGGTCTCGCCGGCTACACGACGGTCGCGGCGAGCGGCGAGGCGTGGAACACGCCGGGCCAGCCGAACCGGGTCGCCGAGGTCGAGCAGCCCCCGGCCGACGTCACGTGCGAGTCGGATGCGGTGGCCATCGGCTCGGTGCAGGGCACCGGGGCCGAGACGCCCGTCGCCGGCCAGACCGTGACGGTGCGGGGCACCGTCGTCGGCGACTGGCAGGTGGGCGGGTTCAATGGGTTCCACCTGCAGGACGCCGGTGACGGCGACGCCGCGACGAGCGATGGCATCTTCGTGTACGCGCCGGGCGCCGCGGAGGTGGTCGAGGGCGACCTGCTGACCGTCACCGGCACCGCCGGCGAGTTCCAGGGCCAGACCCAGGTCTCGAACGCGTCGCTGCTCGACTGCGGCGACGCCGCGCTGCCGACCCCGGTCGCGCTCGAGCTGCCGATCGCCGACGAGGAGTCCTTCGAGGGCATGCTCGTGACGCTCCCGCAGGAGCTCTCGATCCTCGAGTACTTCGACTTCGGCCGCTACGGCGAGGTCGTCGTGGGCACCGACCGCCAGATGCAGCCGACCGCCGTCGCCGCCCCCGGATCCGCCGAGGCGGCCGCCGTGCGCGAGGCGAACGCCGAGCAGCGCATCACGATCGACGATGCCCGCTCGACGCAGAACGCCGACCCGGCCATCCACCCGGGCAACCTCGAGCCGTTCACGCTCGCGAACGACTTCCGGGGCGGCGACACGATCACCGGCATCACGGGCGTGCTCGAGTTCCGGAACGGCGTGTGGAAGCTGCAGCCGACCGACGCGGGCGTCTACACCGTCGTGAACGAGCGGGAGCCCGCGCCCCAGATCGAGGGCGCGACGCTCGAGGTCGCGTCGTTCAACGTGCTGAACTACTTCACGACGCTCGGCAGCCGCGGCGCCGCGACGGCTGAGGAGTTCGACCGCCAGGAGGCGAAGATCGTCGCCGCCATCGACGAGCTCGACTCCGCGATCGTCGGCCTGCTCGAGATCGAGAACAACGACGGCGTCGCGCTCGACACCCTCGTCGCCGCGCTCAACGAGGCGGCGGGCCCGAACGCCGACGGCTCCGCGCGCTGGGCCGGCATCCACACCGGCACGATCGGCACCGACGAGATCACGACGGCGCTCATCTACCAGCCGGCGCTCGTCGCGCCCGAGGGCGAGCACGCGGTGCTCGACTCCGCGATCGACCCGCGCTTCGACACCACGAAGAACCGGCCCGCTCTCGCTCAGTCGTTCCGCGATCTTGCGACCGACAGCATCCTGACGGTGGCCGTGAACCACCTGAAGTCGAAGGGCTCGGCCTGTGAGGGTGACACGGGTGAGCCGGAGCAGGGCAACTGCAACGAGGTCCGCACAGTCGCTGCCGCCGCGCTCGCCGACTGGCTCGCGACGAACCCGACCGGTGTGGACGGCGAGGGCTCGCTCATCATCGGCGACCTGAACTCGTACGACCACGAGGACCCGATCACGGCGCTCGAGGCGGCCGGCTGGACCGACCTGCTCGAGGAGTTCCAGGGCGAGGAGGCGTACACCTACGTCTTCGACGGCCAGCTCGGCTACCTCGACTACGGCCTCGCCGACGCGGCCATGCTGCCGCACGTGGTCGGCGCCGCCGCCTGGCACGCGAACGCCGACGAGACGAGCCTCATCGACTACACGATGGCGTTCAAGCAGCCGGGGCAGGACGCGCTCTTCGCGCCCGACCCCTACCGCGCGAGCGACCACGACGCCGTCGTGATCGGCATCGCGTTCGAGGAGGACGAGCCCGAGGAGCCGGGTGAGCCGGGCGGCGGCGGCCACCCGGTGTTCGGCGACGACCACCCGGTGTTCGGCGACGACCACCCCGGCCGCGGCTTCGGGCGCGGCGGCATCCACCCGGTGTTCGGCGACGACCGCCCGGGACGCGGCGCCGGCCCCAAGGCCGCGCAGCGCGGCTGACGCATCCGCACGGACGGGGCTCGACCTTCGGGTCGGGCCCCGTCCTCGTTCAGTGGAAGTCGCGCGAGCCGCTCGTGGGCACGTCGAAGCGGTCGAGCCGGTCGGCGAGCAGCGCGATCACGCCCTCCGGGGTGCGCTGCAGCATCCCCCGCACGATGAGCGCCGGCGAGTGCCGGGCCACCTGCCGCGAATGCGCCCACAGCCCCTTCGAGCAGATGACGTTGAGCATCCCCGTCTCATCCTCGAGGTTCATGAACGTCACCCCCTGCGCCGTGCTCGGCCGCTGCCGGTGCGTGACGATGCCCGCCGCCTGCACGCGCCTGCCCGGCTCGGCGTGGGCGAGGCCGGCGATCGGCAGCACGCCGCGCGACTCGAGCATCGCCCGCGCGTACCGCACCGGATGATCGTCGGGGGCGACGCCGGTCGACCAGATGTCGAGGGCGACCTGCTCCTCGGCCGACAGGATCGGCAGCAGCGGCGGCTGCAGCGTCACCTGCGAGCCCTCGAGCTGATCCTCCCGCTCCGTCGACGCCGGCCCTGCGAGCCACAGCCCCTCGCGGCGGCTGACGCCGAGACCGGCGAGCGCGCCGGCGGTCGCGAGCGCCTCGAGCTCGCCGCGGTCGAGGTCGGCGCGGCGAGCGAGGTCGTGGATGTCGCGCAGCGGCAACGCCTCGCGCGCGGCGACGATGCGCCCGGCGGCGGCCTCCCCCACGCCCGTGACGCTCGACAGGCCCATCCGCACCGCGAAGCCGCCGTCGCGCCGGTGCCGGGCGCGCATCGCGAGAGTCTCGGATGCGACGGGCGGCACCGGTGGCTGGTCGCGCGCCGTGCACCCGTCGTCCCCGCGACGGGCGGGCTCGCCGTGGGCCTCGAGACCGGCGTCGACCGCCGAGCGCACCACGTCGGGCCGGAGGGTCTCGACGCCGTGCCGCAGCGCATCCGCCACGAGCGTCTGCGGCGACCAGAACCCCATCGGCTGGCTGCGCAGCAGCCCGGCGAGGAACGCCGCCGGGTAGTGCAGCCGCATCCACGACGAGGCGTAGACGAGCTTCGCGAAGGCGAGCGAGTGCGACTCGGCGAAGCCGAAGCCCGCGAACGCCTCGATCTTGCGGTAGATCGACTCGGCCACATCGGGTTCGACGCCGTTCGCCGCCATGCCGGCGAACAGCTTCGCCTTGAGCGCCTCGATCCGCTCGAGCGAGCGCTTCGAGCCGATCGCGCGCCGCAGCTGGTCGGCCTCGCCCGCGTCGAAGCCGCCGACCGCGACCGACATCTGCATGAGCTGCTCCTGGAACAGCGGCACCCCGAGGGTGCGCTCGAGCACGGGGATGAGCAGCGGGTGCGGGTAGCTGATCGCCTCGGCGCCCGTCCGCCGGCGGATGTACGGATGCACGGCGCCGCCCTGGATGGGGCCGGGGCGGATGAGCGCGATCTCGACCACGAGGTCGTAGAAGCAGCGCGGCTTGAGGCGCGGCAGCGTCGCCATCTGCGCGCGCGACTCGACCTGGAAGACGCCGACGGCATCCCCCTCGCAGAGCATGTCGTAGACCCCCGCCTCCTCGGCGGGGATCGACGCGAGCGTCCACGACTCCCCCGTGTGCTCGGCGGCGAGCGCGATCGTGTGCGAGAGCGCGCCCAGCATGCCGAGGCCGAGCAGGTCGAACTTGACCAGCCCCATCCACTCGCAGTCGTCCTTGTCCCACTGCAGCACCGTGCGGCCCGGCATGCGGGCTGGCTCGATTGGGCAGACGGAGCCGACCGGCTCCTCGGTGAGCACCATGCCGCCGGAGTGGATGCCGAGGTGCCGCGGCGCGTGCAGGAACTCGCCCGCGAGCTCGGTGACGGCCTCCGGGATGCCCTCGACGTCGGGCTTCGAGTACGACTCGACCGACTTCGACCAGGCGTTCTGCTGGCCGACGGCGTAACCGAGCGCCTTCGCCGCGTCGCGCACCGCCGACTTCGGGCGGTAGGTGATGACGTTCGCGACCTGAGCGGCGTTGCGGCGGCCGTAGCGCTCGTAGACGTGCTGGATGACCTCCTCGCGGCGGCCGGCGTCGAAGTCGATGTCGATGTCGGGCTCCTCCTCGCGCATCATCGAGATGAAGCGCTCGAACGGCAGCCGGTAGCGGATCGGGTCGACGGCGGTGATGCCGAGGATGAAGCACACCGCGCTCGCGACCGCCGAGCCTCGGCCCTGGCAGAGGATGCCGCGGGAGTGCGCGAAGTCGGAGATCTCGAAGACGATGAGGAAGTAGCCGGCGAAGCCCTTCTGCTCGATGAGGCCGAGCTCGTGCTCGAGCCGGGCAGCGACCTCGGGGATCGGGCGGCCGTCGGCGGTCGTGTCGTAGAGGCGCGGCAGCCGCTCGTCGACGAGCGCCCGCAGCCAGGTCATGGGCGTGTGGCCCTCGGGCACCTCGACCTTCGGCAGCCGGGGGGATGCGGCACGCAGGTCGAACGCGAGGGAGCGGCCGAGCGCGGCGGCCGTGTCGACCGCGCCGGGGAACGCGCGGAAGCGGCGCGCCATCACGGCGCCCGAGCGCAGCGAGGGCACACCGCCGGCGGGCAGCCAGGCGTCGAGCTCGTCGATGGAGCGGCGCGCGCGCACCGCCGCGACCGCGTCGCCGAGCCGCTGCCGGGCGGGGCTCGCGATGTGGGCGTTCGTGGTGGCGATCACCGGCAGCCGGCGGCCATCGGCGAGGCCGGCGAGCACCCGGTTGCGCTCGAAGTCGCGGGGGTCGCCGATGTCGCTCAGCTCGACCACGACGCGGTCGCGGCCGAAGAGCGACACGAGCCGGTCGAGCTCCAGGCCCGCCGCATCCGCCCCCTGCGCCGCAGATCCGTGCCGCTCGAGCGCCTGCCGCACGCCGCCCTTGCGGCAGCCGGAGAGCACGAGCCACTCGCCGGCCGCCGTCTCGGCGAGCCGCTCGAGCTCGAACACCGGCCTGCCCTTCTCGCCGGGAGCGCCGCGCGCGTCGGTCGTCAGGTAGCCGTCGGTGAGCGCGGTCGCGAGCGCCGTGTAGCCCGCCGGGCCGGTCGCGAGGGCGACGAGGTGGCTGCCGTCGGGGTCGGGGATGCCGTTCTGGGGGGCCTCGAGCCCGAGCGTGAACTCGGTGCCGAAGACGGTCGGCAGACCCGCCTCGGCGGCTGCCTCGGCGAACCGCACCGCCCCGTAGAGTCCGTCGTGGTCGACGAGCGCGAGCGCCTCGAGCCCGAGCGCGCGGGCCTCGTTGACGAGCTCGGCCGGGCTCGAGGCGCCGTCGAGGAACGAGTAGTGCGAGTGCGCGTGCAGCTCGGCGTAGGGCGTGACCGCCCCGGGCGCGGGCACGCGCATCCGCGGCCGGCGGGCCTCGTCGAGCTCGGCCGGGTGCTGGTGGCCGCTGCTGCTGCCGACGTCGCGGTCGGAGAGGATGCCCTCGAGCTCGCGCCAGGGCATCCTCGGGTTGTTCCATCCCATCGCTCTCCCCCTCCTTTCTTCCTCAACGTCGCCAGTGGTCGGTCAAGCGCCTGAGCCGGTCGCGCTACCACCCGCGACGTTGAGAATCAGGCATAGCGGCCCTCCGCGAGCCACAGGCCGTCGGCGTGCAGCAGCACCCACGCCTCCCCCTCGCCGTCGAGGATCTGCACCCGGTGCACCACGTCGCCCAGCTCGCGGCGGCGGATGGGCCACGGCCCGGCCCAGGCGACGACGCGGCGGCGGGAGGATGCGGGCGGCGAGAAGGTCGCGGGCGATCCCTCCCGCACGTCGAGCGCGGCGGCCTCGACCGGCGCGCCCGCCTCGTCGAGCAGCCGCACCGGCAGCGGCGGCCGGAACACCA
>JBAZPY010000072.1:0-6913 GCA_041645515.1 Agrococcus sp. | reverse complement strand
CTCGCTGCACGACCCGGCGCCGTTCGTGCACACGAACCTGATCGGCACGTTCACGCTCCTCGAGGCCGCCCGCCGGCACGGCACGCGCTTCCACCACATCTCCACCGACGAGGTGTACGGCGACCTCGAGCTCGACGACCCGGCGAAGTTCACGCCCGAGACGCCCTACAACCCGTCGAGCCCCTACTCCTCGACGAAGGCCGGCTCCGACCTGCTCGTGCGCGCCTGGGTGCGCTCGTTCGGCCTCGAGGCCACCATCTCGAACTGCTCGAACAACTACGGCCCGCGCCAGCACGTCGAGAAGTTCATCCCGCGGCAGATCACGAACGTGATCGACGGGGTGCGGCCGCGGCTGTACGGCGCGGGCGAGAACGTGCGCGACTGGATCCACGCCGACGACCACTCGAGCGCCGTGCTGCGCATCCTCGAGCGCGGCCGGATGGGGGAGACCTACCTCATCGGCGCCGACGGCGAGCGGAACAACCTC
This sequence comes from Agrococcus sp., assembly GCA_041645515.1. GTDB lineage: Bacteria > Actinomycetota > Actinomycetes > Actinomycetales > Microbacteriaceae > Agrococcus. Next base: position 6,426 of record JBAZPY010000072.1, on the reverse strand, counting down.
GAGGTCGTGCAGGCGATCCTGCGGCTCATGGGCCAGGAGCCCGACGCGTTCGACCACGTCAAGGACCGCGCCGGCCACGACCTGCGCTACGCGATCGACGCGACGAAGCTGCGGGAGGAGCTCGACTGGGAGCCGGCGTTCACCGACTTCGAGGCCGGGCTCGCCGACACCATCGAGTGGTACCGCGCGAACGAGGCGTGGTGGCGGAAGCAGAAGGCCGACGCCGAGGCGAAGTACGCCCAGGCCGGGCACTGAGGCGTGCGCATGCAGACCGGCAAGCAGCTCGCCGTGCGCGAGACCCCCATCCCCGGCTTCCTCGTCATCGACCTGCCGGTGCACGGCGACAACCGGGGCTGGTTCAAGGAGAACTGGCAGCGCGAGAAGCAGCTCGCGCTCGGCCTCCCCGACTTCGGGCCCGTGCAGAACAACATCTCCTTCAACGCGACCGCGGGCGTGACCCGCGGCATCCACGCCGAGCCGTGGGACAAGTACGTCTCCGTCGCCGCGGGCCGCGTCTTCGGCGCCTGGGTCGATCTGCGCGAGGGCCCCTCGTTCGGCGCGACGTTCAGCCTCGAGATCGACCCGTCGATCGCCGTGTTCGTGCCCCGCGGCGTCGGGAACGCGTTCCAGGCGCTCGAGGAGGACACCGCCTACGCGTACCTCGTCAACCAGCACTGGTCGGCCGAGGCGCAGGGCGAGTACACGTTCCTCAACCTCGCCGACCCGACCGCGGCGATCGACTGGCCGATCCCGCTCGACCGGGCGGAGCTGAGCGACAAGGACCGCGCCCACCCGATGCTCGCGGACGTCGCCCCCATGCCGCCGCGGAGGACGCTCGTGATCGGCGCGAACGGGCAGCTCGGCCGCGCGCTGCGCCGCCACTGGGCCGACCGCACCGACGTCGACTTCGCGGGCCGGGACCGCGTCGACCTCGCGCGCCCGGAGTCGCTCGACGGCATCCGCTGGTCGTCGTACGGCACGATCGTCAACGCCGCCGCGCACACCGCGGTCGACGGTGCCGAGACCGACGAGGGCCGCAGGGACGCCTGGGCCGTGAACGCGACCGGGCCGGCTCGGCTCGCAGCGATCGCCGCTGAGCACCGGACCACGCTCGTGCACGTGTCGAGCGACTACGTCTTCGACGGGTCGCGCGAGCCCCACGACGAGCGGGAGCCGCTCTCGCCGCTCGGCGTGTACGGGCAGTCGAAGGCCGCGGGCGACCTCGCCATCGCCGTCGCGCCGCGCCACTACGTGCTGCGCACCTCGTGGGTGGTCGGGGACGGCAAGAACTTCATCGCCACCATGGCCTCCCTCGCCGAGCGCGGCATCGACCCCTCCGTCGTCGGCGACCAGGTCGGCAGGCTCACGTTCGCGTCCGAGCTCGCCCGCGCGATCGACCACCTGCTCGCCGCGGGGGCGCCGTTCGGCACCTACAACGTCTCCAACGGCGGCGAGCCCGCCTCCTGGGCCGACATCGCGAAGCGCGTCTTCGACCGTGCCGGCCACGACGCATCCCGTGTCACACCGGTGACGACGGAGGAGTACTACGCGGGCAAGGACGGCATCGCGCCGCGGCCGCTGCGCTCCGCCCTGGATCTCGCGAAGCTCGAGGCGACGGGCTTCGCGCCCCGGCCGCAGCTCGAGATGCTCGACGAGTACGTCGCGCAGCTCAGCTGACGCGGCTCGACCGCCGCCGGCGCAGCGCCCGCCAGCGCGGCATCTCGAAGAGGTGGCGCAGCCCGAGCGCGCGCAGCAGCCGCTCGAGGCCGAGCGCCAGCAGCACGATCGCGAGCAGCTCGGCGATCGGCAGCAGCACCGACCACGGGCTCGCGGCGACCGCCGCGGTGAGCTCGGGCGACTCGCGGAGCAGGTGGCTGAACAGGATGATGAAGAGCGGATGCATCGCGAAGATCGCGAGCGTGTGGCGGCCGACGTGGCGAACGGGACGCCATCCCGCCCATCCCGCGGTGCGAGGCAGCAGGATCAGCACCGCGGCGACGCAGATGCCGCTGGTGACGATCTCGGCGGCCGGCGGGAACGGCAGCACCGGCTCGAGGACGACGAGCACGACCGCGACGACCGCGAGCAGCGCGCCCCACCAGGGGCTCACCCGCTCGGTGAGCGACCGCACCTGCGGCGCGAGGCGGATGCCGGCCGCGAAGGGCAGGAAGCCGGAGATGACACCGCCCCAGGGGCCGACGTCCACGAGCTCGCTCGTGATGCTCGCGGCCGCTGCGAGCGCGAGCAGCAGCCAGGCCGGCACGGCCCGCGTCGCCCGGGCGACCGCGAAGTAGGCGGCGAGCGCCCAGATGTACCAGAGGATCCCGCCGGGCATCCACAGCTGCGGCAGGAAGTAGCCCCACGCGTCGAACTCGCGGCCGTCGCTCGCCGCGACCGCCCACACGACGAGCGTCGTGATCGCCAGCCACACCACGTAGAGGTAGTAGCGCGGCGCGATCCTGCCGGAGACTCCCGATCGCCACGAGCGCCGCAGGGCCGACGCCGACAGGAAGCCGGAGATCACGAAGAACAGCGGCATCCGCACGACCGTCGAGGCGTCGATGATCGGCTGGTGCACCTGCCTGCCGAGCGACGACCACATCATGGGCGCGATCTGCAGGTACATGATGTGCATCGCGACCACCATGAGCACGGTCAGCCCGCGGGCGACGTCCGGCCACGCCAGTCGCTCCGCCGCCGCCCGGCGCGACCGGGCGTCGGTCGCGCTGCTCGGGAGGACAGACGTGGCGGGCATGACCGACCACTCTACCGCGGAGGCGCGTGGGAGGATGGGCGCATGACGGACACCGCCTCCCGCACCATCGAGCATGGCACCTTCGACCACCAGGTGCGCGACCTCGGCCTCGCCGAGTCCGGCCGCCACCAGATCCGCCTCGCCGAGCACGAGATGCCCGGTCTCATGGAGCTGCGCCGCCGCTACGCCGACGAGCAGCCGCTCGCGGGCCAGCGCATCGCCGGCAGCCTGCACATGACCGTGCAGACCGCGGTGCTCATCGAGACGCTCGTCGCGCTCGGCGCCGACGTGCGCTGGGCGAGCTGCAACATCTTCTCGACCCAGGACGAGGCCGCGGCGGCGATCGTGGTCGGCGCCGGCACCCCCGACGCCCCCGCGGGCGTGCCCGTGTTCGCCTGGAAGGGCGAGACGCTCGAGGAGTACTGGGCCTGCACGACGCGCATCTTCGACTTCCCCGAGGGGCCCACGCTCATCCTCGACGACGGCGGCGACGCCACCATGCTCGTGCACCGCGGCCGCGACGCCGAGCTGGCCGGCGCGGCACCCGCCACGCCCGATGGCGCGCCCGACGAGCTGCGCGTCATCGACGCGCTCATCGCGCGCACGCTCGGCGAGGACCCGCAGCGCTGGACGCGCATCGCCGAGCAGCTGCGCGGCGTCACCGAGGAGACCACGACCGGCGTGCACCGGCTCGAGCAGCTGTTCGCCGACGGCAGGCTGCTCTTCCCCGCGATCAACGTGAACGACTCGGTGACGAAGTCGAAGTTCGACAACCGCTACGGCATCCGGCACTCGCTGCCCGACGGGCTCAACCGGGCCACCGACGTGCTCATCGGCGGCAAGACCGCGTTCGTCGTCGGCTACGGCGACGTCGGCAAGGGCGCCGCGGAGGCGCTCAAGGGGCAGGGCGCGCGCGTCATCGTCAGCGAGGTCGACCCGATCTGCGCGCTGCAGGCGGCGATGGACGGCTTCCGCGTGGCGCGGGTCGAGGATGCGCTCGACGAGGCCGACATCTGGGTCACGACCACCGGCAACGAGCACGTCATCACGCTCGAGCACCTGCAGGGCATGAAGCACCTCGCGATCGTCGCGAACGTCGGCCACTTCGACAACGAGATCGACATCGCGGCGCTCGAGCGCTCGGGCGCCGAGCGCATCGAGATCAAGCCGCAGGTGCACGAGTGGCGGATGCCGTCGGGCCGCTCGATCCTGGTGCTCTCCGAGGGCCGGCTCATGAACCTCGGCAACGCGACCGGCCACCCGTCGTTCGTCATGTCGAACTCGTTCTCGAACCAGGTGCTCGGGCAGATCGAGCTCGCGACGAAGGACTACGAGCTCGGCGTCTTCCGGCTGCCGAAGGTGCTCGACGAGGAGGTCGCGCGCCTCCACCTCGATGCGCTCGGCGCCCGCCTGACGACGCTGCGCCCCGAGCAGGCGGCGTACATCGGCGTGTCGCCCGAGGGCCCCTTCAAGCCCGAGCACTACCGCTACTGAGCTGCGGTCGGAGGGGCGCGGCTCAGAGCATCGCGTCGGCGAGCACGCGCAGCAGCTCGGCGAGCCGCGCCTGATCGTCGGCGGGGATGCCCCGCAGCAGCCGCCGCTCGGCCTCCAGCAGCGCGTCGAGCGCGACGTCGACGCGGTCGATGCCCTCATCGGTGAGGCCGACGAGCCGCACCCGGCGGTCGGAGGAGCCGTCGACGCGCTCGACCAGGCCGGATGCGACCAGGTTGTCGATGCGGTTCGTCATCGTGCCGCTCGTCACCATGGTCTGCGCGATGAGGTCCTTCGGGCTGAGCGGCCCGTTCTCGCGGCGCAGCGCCGCGAGCACGTCCCACTGCCACGGCTCGAGCCCCGCGGTCTGGAACGCCTCGGCCCGCACCCGTCCGAGCTGCCGCGAGATGCGGGTCATGCGGCTGAGCACCGCGAGCGGCGAGACGTCCGCGTCGGGCCGCACGCGCATCCACTGCGCCATGATGCGGTCGACGTCGTCGCCGCGGATCTCAGCCATGGCGCCAGTCTCGCATGTGGCGTCGAGCGGCGGCGTGCTGGATCAGTTGGTGCGCGTCTACGCTCGGGATCCCGATGACGTGCACGCCGACGTGATCATGCTCAGCCACATCGGTATGCAGCTGGCGCCGGTCTCCGTTGAGATGGGGCTGCTCGCCGGGCGATTGCGCGCCACCCACCATCACCGTCAGCGCATGGCCGTCAGCCTCGCTGACTGCGTAGCCGCAGCTGCTGCCCTGTCCGCCGGATTCCCCCTAGCCACGGCTGATCCAGCGCTCGCGTCTCTGATCCGCGCCGAGGGAGGCGAGATCCACGCTCTTCCCGATACCGCCGGACGGTTGCCGTGAGCCATCGCGGGAGACCCGCCGGGTCGTCTGCTCCGCCACCAGGATTCGAACCTGGACAAACGGCTCCAAAGGCCGCTGTGCTGCCGTTACACCATGGCGGATCGCAGCACTCAGGGTACTGCGGGCGTGCGCGCCGTACGTGCGCTCGACGCCGATAGCCTGGGCACGCACCACCGCACACCGATGGGAGACCCCGTGCCCTCGATCGCCGTCATCGTGCTCGCCGCAGGCGCCGGCACGCGCATGAAGAGCCGCACCCCCAAGCCGCTGCACCCGCTCGCGGGCAAGCCGCTGATCGCCCACGTGCTGCGCACGGCGGGCGAGCTGCACCCGGAGGCGATCGTCGCGGTCGTCCGGCACGAGCGCGACCGGATGGCCGAGGCCGTGCTGGAGTTCGCGCCGCACGTGCGCATCGCCGACCAGGACGAGGTGCCCGGCACCGGCCGCGCCGTCGAGCAGGGGCTCGACGCGATCGCCGAGTTCGACGGGCACGTCGTCGTGCTCTCGGGCGACGTGCCGCTCATCGACGCCGACACGCTTCGCGCGCTCATCGAGCGGCACGAGCGCGAGGGCAACCAGATGACGCTGCTGTCGGCGCACCTCGGCGACCCCACCGGGCTCGGCCGCATCGTGCGCGACGAGGCCGGCTCGTTCGTGCGCATCGTCGAGCAGAAGGACGCTAGCGACGCCGAGCGCGCCATCGACGAGGTCAACGGCGGCATCTACGTCTTCGACGCCGCCGCGCTGCGCGACGCGCTCCGCAGCATCGACCGCGACAACGCGCAGGGAGAGATGTACCTCACCGACGCCGCGGTGCGCATCCAGTCGACCGGTGGGCGCATCCAGGCGGTGCCCGCCGCCGACACCTGGGCGATCTGGGGCATCAACGACCGCATCCAGCTCGCCGCCGCGGCGCACGAGCTGAACGACCGCATCATCCGCCGCTGGCAGGCGGCGGGCGTCACGGTCACCGACCCCGCCTCCACGTGGATCGACGTCGACGTCACGCTCGCCGAGGACGTCACGATCCTGCCCGGCACGCAGCTGCACGGCGCGACCGCGATCGCCGCCGGCGCGACCATCGGCCCGGACACCACCCTCGTCGACACCGAGGTGGGCGAGGATGCGGTCGTCAAGCGCACCGACGCGACCCTCTCGGTCATCGGCGCCCGCGCTTCCGTCGGCCCCTGGGCCTACCTGCGGCCGAACTCGGTCGTCGGCGAGGACGGCAAGATCGGCACGTTCGTCGAGACGAAGAACACCCAGATCGGGGCGGGCAGCAAGGTGCCGCACCTGTCGTACATCGGCGACGCCGTC
>JBAZPY010000071.1:0-6983 GCA_041645515.1 Agrococcus sp. | reverse complement strand
ACCATGACCACCGCAGCACCCCCGACCAAGGTCACGCCCGAGCGGCTCGCCGCAGCGAAGAAGGCGGTGATCTCGAGCTCGATCGGCGCAGCCCTCGAGTGGTTCGACATCATCGTCTATGCGTCGTTCGCCGTGGTCATCACCGCGAACTTCTTCCCCGACGCGGGCGCCTACGGGCTCATCCTGACGTTCGCGACGTTCGCGACCACCTACCTCATCCGCCCGCTCGGCGGCATGATCCTCGGCAGCTGGGCCGACCGGAAGGGCCGCAAGAACGCCCTGACGCTCACGCTCATGCTCATGATGGTCGGCACGCTGCTGATGGCGATCGCGCCGACGTACGCGATGGTCGGTGTCTGGGGCGGCGTGATCATCCTGCTCTCGCGCCTCATCCAGGGCTTCTCGGCCGGCGGCGAGTTCGGCACCGCGACGACCTTCCTGATCGAGACGGCGCCGCACCGGAAGATGTTCTACGCGTCGTGGCAGATCGCGGCGCAGGGTGCCTCGATGCTGCTCGCCTCGGCATTCGGCTACGCCCTCAACACGTGGCTGTCGGAGGAGGACCTGTACGCGTGGGGCTGGCGCGTGCCGTTCTTCGTCGGCCTGCTCATCGGCCCGGTCGGCCTCTACATCCGCGCGCGGCTCGCGGAGCCGGAGGAGCTCGGCACCGCCCAGCGCCGCAAGTCGCCGCTCGGCACCCTGTTCCGGGAGCACTGGGGCCGGCTGCTCGCCGGCTCCGCGGTGATCGGCGTCGCGACGATCTCGGTCTACATGATCCTGTACATGCCGACGTTCGCGGTCACGAACCTCGACATCCCGCCGGCCGCCGCCTACCTCGGCGGCGTCGTGGCGGGCACCATCACGGTCTTCGGGTCGCCCTACGTCGGGCGGCTCGCCGACCGGGTGGGGCCGGCGCGCATCATGACGGTCGCGGCGGTCGCGGCGCTCGTGCTCGCCTGGCCGATCTTCCAGCTCATCACGACGCTCCGGAGCGTCCCGTCGCTCATCATCGCGATCAGCCTGCTCGGGCTCATCATGGTGTTCTACTTCGCGCCGCTGCCCGGGCTGCTGTCGTCGATGTTCCCGACCGAGATCCGCGGCTCCGGGCTCTCGGTCACGTACAACGTCGGCGTGACCCTGCTCGGCGGCATCGCGCCGCTCGTGCTCACCTGGCTTCTCAAGACGACCGGCGTCCTCACCACGCCGAGCCTGTACTACATGGCGATCGCCGTGCTCTCGCTCGTCGGCCTCTACTTCGTGCGGAAGCGCTACGGGCAGCGCTGACCCGCTCGCGAGCATCGATGCCCCGGCCGCGGCCGGGGCATCGTCGTCTCAGTGCCCGCTGATCACGCCTCGGGATGCGCCGCCCGCACCTCGGCGTCGACGGTGCCGCTCGCGAGCGTGACGAGCAGGGCGTCGCCGGCCGCGAGCGCGCCCGCATCGCGCGCCACGGATCCCGATGCCGTCTGCACGACGGCGTAGCCGCGGTCGAGCGTCGACTGCGGGCTGAGCGCGCGCAGCGTCTGCCGCAGGTGGCCGAGCCGCTGACCGCCGAGCTCGACGACCCGGCCCGCGAGCTCGTCGGCGCGGGCGGTGAGCCGTGCGAGGTCCTCCGCGCGCGACTCGATCATCGACTCCGGCCGCGCGAGCGCTGGCCGCGACCGGAAGGCCTCCAGCCGGTCGGCCTCGCGCGAGACGTGCTGCGTCACGCGGGCACGCAGCTGCGCCCGCGCCTGGGCGATGCGCGAGAGCTCCTCCGCGACGTCCGGCACGACCCGCTTCGCGGCATCCGTCGGTGTGGATGCGCGGAGGTCGGCGACCTCGTCGAGCAGCGGGCGGTCGGCCTCGTGGCCGATCGCCGAGACGATGGGCGTGGTCGCGGCGGCAACGGCGCGGACGATGCGCTCGTCGCTGAAGCCGAGCAGGTTCTGGAAGTCGCCGCCGCCGCGCGCGATGACGATGACCTCGACCTCGGGGTCCGCCTCGAGCTGCGCGAGCGCGGCGAGCACTGACGGCACCGTCTGGTCGCCCTGCACCGCGGCGTGCACGACCCGGAACCGCACGCCCGGCCAGCGCAGCTGGGCGTTCCGCAGCACATCCTTCTCGGCATCCGAGTCGCGCCCGGTGATGAGGCCGACCGTGCCGGGCAGGAAGGGGAGCGGGCGCTTGCGCGCGGCGTCGAACAGCCCCTCGGCGGCGAGCGAGCGGCGCAGCTGCTCGAGCCGCGCGAGCAGGTCGCCGAGGCCGACGTGGCGGATCTGCGCCGTCACCATCGAGAGCGTGCCGCCGCGCGGCCAGTAGTCGGGCTTCACCAGCAGCACGGCGCGGTCGCCCTGCTTGAACTCGCCCTCGATGCGCGCGAGCGTCGAGCTCCAGACGTTGAACGCCACGGTCGTGTCGGTCGAGACGTCCTTGAGCTTGCCGAAGACGTTGCCGCGGGACGCCGACCACTGCGTGATCTCGCCCTCGACCCACAGGTGCCCGAGCCTGCCGATGTAGGCCTTCAGCTCGTTGCCGAGCCGCTCGACGCTCCACGGCTCGTCCGGGGTGCCCGTGATGCGCTCCGCCATGCCGCTCCCGTCGTCGCCGTGCTGTCGTCGTCCCGTGTGGCGCCGCTGGGGGCGGCCCGTCGCATCCAACGTAGACTGGACGGGTGACGATCACGAACGGACGGGTCCCGCTCGACGCCCCGCGTCCTGCGCTCCGCCGGGGTCGGCTCCAGGACCTCCCCGTCGACGGCGGCAAGCGCATCCTGCTCGCCACGCCCCGCGGCTACTGCGCCGGCGTCGACCGCGCGGTGCTCGCGGTCGAGAAGGCCCTCGAGCAGTACGAGGGCCCCGTCTACGTGCGCAAGGAGATCGTGCACAACAAGCACGTCGTCTCGACGCTCGAGGACCAGGGCGCGATCTTCGTCGACGAGGTCGACGCGGTGCCCGAGGGCGCGCGCGTCATCTTCAGCGCCCACGGCGTCAGCCCGGCGGTCGTCCAGGCGGCCGCCGATCGCGGCCTCGACGCGATCGACGCGACCTGCCCGCTCGTGACGAAGGTGCACAAGGAGGCGGTGCGGTTCGCGCGCGACGACTTCGAGATCCTGCTCATCGGCCACGAGGGCCACGAGGAGGTCGAGGGCACGGCCGGTCACGCGCCGGACCGCGTCACGATCGTCAACAATCCGGACGAGGCGGACACCGTGCAGGTGCAGGACCCCGACCGGCTCGTGTGGCTCAGCCAGACGACGCTCTCGGTCGACGAGACGATGGAGACGGTGCGCCGCCTGCGCGCCCGCTTCCCTGCTCTGCAGGACCCGCCGAGCGACGACATCTGCTACGCGACGCAGAACCGCCAGGTCGCCATCAAGAAGGTCGCGCCAGAGGCCGACCTGGTCATCATCGTGGGCAGCGCGAACTCCTCGAACTCCGTGCGGCTCGTCGAGGTCGCGCTCGAGTACGGCGCGAAGGCCGCCTACCGCGTCGACTTCTCGACCGAGATCCAGCAGGAGTGGCTCGAGGGCGTGCGGTCGATCGGCGTCTCGAGCGGCGCGAGCGTGCCCGAGGGGCTCGTGCGCGAGGTGCTCGCCGAGCTCGAGGATGCCGGCTACCGCGACGTCCACGAGGTGCGCACCGCCGAGGAGGACCTCATCTTCTCGCTGCCCAAGGAGCTGCGGCCCAGCCGCAACCGCTGACGCGCCGCGATCGGGATGCGGTTCCTGGCGTGCTCCCAGCGCCCCTCGATACGCTCGCGGCATGACTGATCAGCTTCGAGACGAGGACAGCGTCCAGACCACGGCGGCGGGAGCCGCAGGAGACGGCGCGGGCGGCATCGCCCCCGAGGGGATCGACGCGGTCCGCCAGGTGAGCGCGATCGACACCGACCAGGTCGACGACGTCGACGGTGCGCTCGGCGCAGTGTCGACGACCCCCGTCGACGACGGGGGAGAGGTCGCCGACCCCGACCAGTGGGCCGAGCAGATGGCCGACGGGGAGGACTTCGACGAGTCGATGGGGGAGCCCGCCGACGACGACCGCGTGCTCGCGACCGATGAGCTCGACGAGATCGACGACGACGACGCCCCCGAGGGCGCCGAGGCGCGCGACGAGGAGTTCGAGGGCGACGACCCCGCCGACATCCCCGACGAGCACGGCGGCACGCAGTCCGGCATCGACACCGACGACAACGGCGTCGACGACACGACGCTGCCCGAGGGGACCGACAGCATCGTCGACGACACCGACTGGGAGTGAATCTCGAGGAAGCACAGAGCGCCCCTCTGCCGAGGGGCGCTCCGCTGTTCCGGGGCGTGGGCAGCGGATGCGCGTGACTAGGCGGAGCGCGGGTCGATGAGCAGCCCGATATCCATCCACAGCCGCTCGGTCTCCCGGATCTGGCGGCGCGTGCGCTCCGGGTCGAGGCGCGCGAGCGTCGCCATGATGCCCTGCTGCACCGCCATCGGCACCGTGAGCGAGGCGAAGAACGAGGCGCCCTCCGCCGGGATCAGCACCGCCTCGTCGACGACCGCGGCGAGCTGCGTCGGCAGGTAGTCGGCGATCGCGACGATGCGCACGCCGCGGGCGTGCGCCGCGACGGCGGCGCCGACCACCGTGCGGTAGTGGCGCCAGTAGCTGCAGACGACGAGCACGTCGCCGGGCCCGAGCGTCGCGACCGTGTTGGTCAGCAGCGCGTCACGATCCAGGAGCGCCTGCGTCGGGTAGCCCGCGATCAGCAGGTTGTGGCTGAGGGCGAGCCCGACGGCGGCGAAGCTGCCCATCGCGGTGACGTGGATGCGCGTGGCGCCGTGCAGCAGCTCTGCGACCCGGGCGATGGTGCGGTCGTCGAGCGACGCGATGGTCTCCGCCAGCGAGGCGGCGTCGCGGCGCAGGGAGCTCTGGAAGGGCGGATCCGTCACGCTGTGGATGTCGGCGACGTCGACCATGGTGAGCTGCGCGAGGTACCGCGCTCGCAGCTCGTGCTGCAGGTGCGGCCATCCCTCGAAGCCGAGCTGCTGCGCGAGCCGCGTCACGCTCGAGACGCTGACGCCCACGGCGTCGGCGACGTCCGCCGCCTTGGCGAACCCGGCCTCCCCGACGTTGGTGAGGAGGTAGTTGACCACCTTGCGGGCGGATGCGCCGATCTTCGCCTTCGGGATGCGGGAGCGCAGCCAGGCATCGGGGGTGAGCGTCGCCGAGCCCTCGGCGTCGAGGGCCGGAGCCGGCTGGTTGTCCATGGGGCTCGATTCTGTCGGATGCACCTGCGAACGAACCTGCAAAGAGGATTGCACTATGCGCGTTGCCGCAATTACTGTTGCACCACCCGCGCTGGACGGCCAGCGCGCCGACGAAGGAGTCCTCGTGTCCCTGAGTGCCAGACTCGACCGGTTGCCGATGAGTCGACCCCATTTCGCCCTGCTGCTCATCGGCGGCCTGGGCTACACGTTCGACGGCATGGACAGCGCGGTCGTGGCGTTCCTCATGCCGAGCGTGCGCGAGGTGTTCTCCCTCGAGGCGACGCAGCTCGGCATGGTCGGCTCCGCATCGCCGTTCGGCTTCCTCTTCGGAGCGCTCCTCGCCGGCTACCTCGGCGACAAGATCGGCCGCAAGAAGGTCATGATGTGGGCGCTCGCGATCTACGCCGTCGCCTCGCTCGCCGCCGCAGTCTCGTGGAGCTTCGAGAGCTTCCTGACGTTCCGGATCATCGCGGGCGCCGGAGCCGGTGCGGAGAGCGCGATCATCGCCCCGTTCCTCGCCGAGTTCGTGCCGAAGCACCGGCGCGGCTGGTTCATCGGCGCGCTCGCCGGCTTCTTCTCCTTCGGGTTCGTCGGCGCCGCCCTGATCGGCCGCTTCGTCGTCCCGGAGATCGACGAGGGCTGGCGATGGGCGCAGGTCATCACGTTCATCCCGATCGTCATGCTGCTGTGGTGGCGGCGCGCCCTGCCGGAGTCTCCCCGCTACCTCATCAGCGAGGGCAAGCACGGGGCCGCGGAGCGGGTCGTCGCAGCGTTCGAGGAGCGCGTCCGCCGTGCCACCGGTGCGGAGCTGCCGCCCGTCGACCCGAACGCCGCCGAGGAGGAGGCGCCGACGAAGTTCGCGTTCGGCAAGGCCGTCCGCTACCTCTGGAGCGGGGCCATGTGGCGCGTCACCGCGACCACCTGGACCATCTGGTTCGTCATCACCTTCTCGTACTACGGCTTCTTCACCTGGATCCCGACGCTCCTCGTCGACAAGGGCATCGACGTCACGACCAGCTTCACCTACTCGCTCTACATCTACCTGGCGCAGATCCCCGGCTACTTCAGCGCGGCATGGCTCAACGAGAAGCTCGATCGCAAGTTCACGATCGCCCTCTACCTGGTCGGCTCGGCCGGCTCCGCGTTCTTCATGAGCCAGGCGGAGGACCCCGTGCTCGTCACGATCGCCGGCATCATGCTCTCGTTCTTCCTCAACGGCACCTACGCCGGCGTCTACGCGTACACGCCCGAGGTCTTCCCGACCTGGCTGCGGGCGACCGGCGTGGGCATGAGCTCGTCGTTCGGCCGCATCGGCTCGATCACGGCGCCCCTCATCATCGGCACGTTCGCCGCGCAGTGGGGATTCATCGGGGTCTTCGGGCTCACGACCGCGGTGCTGGCCGTCGGCGTCGTGTGCACGCTGCTGTTCGCGGAGCGCACCGCCGGCCGCTCGCTCGAGGACATCACCGGCGCCGTCGCCATCCGTCAGGCCGAGAAGGAGGCGAAGCGCGCATGACCGATCGGGCGGACGCATGGGCCGAGCTCCACGAGCGCGTCGAGCGGGAGGTGGGGGTCATCCTCTTCACGGTGCTCGCCTTCACCCACGAGGGCGCGCGGATGGAGCGCATCTACTCCTCGCATCCCGCGGAGTACCCGGTCGGCGGATGGAAGGACGTCGCCACCGAGGTGAGTGAGGAGTGGATCGCCATCTCGCGCGACTCGGCCTCGACGTTCCTGGCCGCCTCGCCGACGGACCTCCGCG
>JBAZPY010000070.1:0-6983 GCA_041645515.1 Agrococcus sp. | reverse complement strand
TATGAGTTCCGCAACAGCGAGTACGTGCCGCCGACCGCCGTCGGCGTGGTGGCGCCCGTGCCGCAGCAGCCCGCCGCGCCCGTCGACGGGCGATACCTGACCCTCACCACCTGCAACCCCGAGTGGTCGGCGGAGGGCCGCCTGATCGCGTACGCGACGCTCGTCGGCTGGCAGAGCGCCGCCGACGGCATGCCGCGCGAGCTCGCCGACGCGCTGGGGACAGCCTGATGTACGCGGCGCTGTGGCGAGCGCTGCCGGGCCCGCTGGCGCTGCGGCTGCTGATCGTGCTGGCCCTCGTCGCCGGCATCGCCCTCCTGCTCGTCTTCTACGGCTACCCGTGGGTGATGCAGACCTTCTTCCCGACCCCCGAGCCCCTGATCCAGTGAGCGCACGCATGACCCGCATCCTCGTCGTCGACAACTTCGACAGCTTCGTCTACACGCTCGCCGGCTACCTGCAGGAGCTCGGCGCCGAGGTCGAGGTGGTGCGCAACGACGAGGTCGATGCCTCGACGATCGGCGACTGGGATGCCGTGCTGCTCTCGCCCGGTCCCGGCGCCCCGGGCGACGCGGGCGTCTCCATCCCGATGGTGCACGCCGCCATCGACCATGGCACGCCGCTGCTCGGCGTGTGCCTCGGGCATCAGGCGATCGCCGAGGCGCTCGGCGGCGTGGTCACGCACGCGCCGGAGCTCATGCACGGCAAGACGAGCCTCGTCGAGCACGACGACTCGACGATCTTCCGCGGCCTGCCCAGCCCGCTGTCGGCGACGAGGTACCACTCGCTCGCCGTCGTCGAGGGCACGGTGCCGGATGCCCTGCGCGTCACGGCGCGCACGGCCGGTCCCGCCGGGGTCATCATGGCCGTCGAGCACCGGGATGCGCCGGTCTGGGGCGTGCAGTTCCATCCGGAGTCGGTGCTCACCGAGGGCGGGTACCGCATGCTCGGCAACTGGCTCGAGGCGGCCGGGCTCAGCGGCGCAGCCGCGCTCGCGGCGGGGCGCGCGCCGCTCGTGACGCTCGCCCCGCCGCCCGGGCACGTGGCCTAGCGGCGGATCCGCGACCGCCGCATCGCGGTCACGCGTTGGGCCGGCTCCGATGGAGCGGCTCCGGGCGGCGCGCTGCGCGAGTGGCGTCAGTCGTCGTCGTCGTCGCCGCCGTTGCCGCCGCCGTTGCCGTTGCCGTCCTGCTCGGGCTCGGCGGGAGGCGTCGAGGGCGCCGTGGTGGGCGAGGTCGGAGCGCTGGGCGACGGCCGCGACGACTGGCCGTTGCAGGAGAGCAGCGTGATCGTGCTGCCCTGGGCGTGCGCCCCGGGGGTGAGCGACTGCTCGACGACGTCGCCGCCGCGGCAGCGGCTCGTGAAGCGCTGCACGACCTCGAGGCCCAGGGCCGTCAGCTCCTCCGAGGCCGCGGCGACCGGCCGATCGAGCACGTTCGGCACCTCGACGAGGCCGGACGAGAGCACGAGGTTGACGGTCGCGCCGCGCGCGACGTCGGTGCCGGCGCTCGGGTCGGTGCTGAGGACGAGGCCCTCCGCGACGGTGGCGGAGTTCTCGCGCGACACGGAGCCGACGGTGAAGCCCGCCGCCTCGAGCGCCTGCCGCGCCTGCGCCTCGCTGAGGTTCGCGACGCTCATGAGCGGCGCCGGGGGCGGGCCGTTGGAGATGACGAGCGCCACCACTGCGCCCGGCGAGACGGTGATGCCCGCATCCGGCTCGGAGCGCAGCACGGTGCCGGCCTCCGCCTCGTCGATGACGCGGCGCACCTCGGGGGTGAGGCTCGCCTCCTCGACCGCGGCGACGGCCGCCTCCTCCTGCAGCCCGGCGACGGTGGGGACCACGGTCGAGAGGCCGGCGATGGGCAGGCTCCCGCCCAGGCTGAGCGCCCAGACGACCGCGCCGACGACGAGCACGGCGATGAGGGCGACGGCTCCCCAGAGCCACGCGAGGTGCGGTCGCCGGGTCCGCTGCATCGGCTGGTCGACCTCTGGCTCGGCGTCGTCCGCGGCGAGCGCAGCGAACATCGTGGTGGCGGCTCCGATCTCGAGGGGCGCCGTCTCGGTGCGCTCGAACGGCACGAGCACGCCGGCGAGCGCGTCGTCGAGCGCCTCCTTGAACCCGGTCGCGGACTGGAAGCGGTCGTCGCGCCGCTTCTCGAGCGCCTTCGCCACGATCGAGTCCATCTCGGGGGTGATGCCCGGGGTGATCGAGGAGGCGACGGGCGGCTCCTCGGCGACGTGCTGGTAGGCGACGCCCACCGCGGTGTCGGCCTCGAAGGGCGCGCGCCCCGTCAGCAGCTCGAACAGGATGACGCCGGTGGAGTAGAGGTCGGTCCGTGCGTCGACCGTCTCGCCGCGCGCCTGCTCGGGGGAGAAGTACTGCGCGGTGCCGAGGATCATGCCGGTCTGCGCGACGTTGGCGCTCGTCTCGCTCACCGCGCGCGCGATGCCGAAGTCCATCACCTTGATCTGCCCGCCGGGCGTGACCATGACGTTGCCGGGCTTGATGTCGCGGTGCACGATGCCCGCCCGGTGCGAGTACTCGAGCGCCGTGAGGATGCCCTTGGTGATGCGGACCGCCTCGGTCTCCGACAGCGGACCCTCGGCGATGATGTCCTTCACCATCCGGCCGTCGACGTACTCCATGACGATGTACGGCACCGCGGCGGGCTGCCCGTCCGGTCCGACCGCCGGCTCCTCGCCGGCGTCGAACACCCGCACGACGGTCGGGTGCGACATCCGGGCTGCCGACTGCGCCTCCTGCCGGAAGCGGGTGCGGAACTCCGGGTCGAGGGAGAGCTCGGGCTTGAGCAGCTTGACGGCGACCTGCCGGTCGAGCCGGGTGTCGCGCGCGCGGTGCACCTGCGCCATCCCGCCCTGACCGATGAGGTCGCCGATCTCGTAGCGGTCGCCGAGGGTGCGCAGCGACGCGATGATGCTGTCGGTCATGCGCTGCTCCTTCCCTCGTGCGTGGCTGTCGGGACGACCCTGCTCGCGCGGGGATCGGTCGATTCTACGTCACCGCTCGGTCAGGGACCCTCGGTCGGGGTCGGGGTCGGCGTCGGCGTCGGGGTGGGCGTCGGCGTGGGTGTCGGGGTCGGCGTCGGGGTCGCCGGCGCCGCCGCCGTCATCGTCAGCGCGGGGGAGGAGCCGCTCGTGAGCGTCTCGCCGCCCGCGATGTCGCAGCGGTAGACGTACGAGACCGTCGTCTCCCCGCTCGGCACGGTCGTGAAGTCGAGCTGGGCGTTGCCCGTCTCGAACGTCTCGGTCTCGCCGTCCGGCCAGACGACCGTCGCGGTGTAGCCGCCGAGGGTGTAGCCGGCCGGGCAGCTCGCCGCGTCCCACACGACCGAGAGCGCCGAGCCGGCCGTGAGGGCCGCCGGGTCCGAGCCGTCGGCGAGCCGCGGCGCGGAGGTCGGGTCGGTGATGTCGGCCTGCGGTCCGTAGACCGTGCCGGTGATGGTGGATCCCTCCGCCACCAGACCGGTCGGGTTCACGTCGTAGACGTCGCCGACGTCGCCGGGGCTCGAGGCGGGATTCCCCACCTCCACGTTCGGGACGAGCTCGAGGTCCTCGATCGCGCTGCGGAACGCGTTCTCGTCCATGCCGAGGAACGTGGCCTCATCGATCTCGACCATCGCCGCCGTGCTCTCGGTCGGCGGCTGCGAGGTCTCGGTCGAGACGGGAGGCGTCTGGTCGCCGTTGAAGAGCATCACCGCGATCGCGATGCCGGCCGCGACGAGCAGCACGGCGAGGATGACGACGGGCCAGATCCACGGGTTCGGCCGACGCCGCTCCTCGCGCTGCAGCGTGGTGGCGCGGGTGACGGGCAGCGCCGCGGTCGCGGGGCTCGACTGCGTCGTGATCACGCGGGTCGCGGCCTGCGTGGGCGAGTCGATCGTCGCGAACGAGTCGGTCGAGGCGATGCCCGGCACGATCGCCGCCGCGCCGGCGATGTCGCCGCGGCGCAGCATCGTGGCCGCGCGCGAGAGATGGGCGGCGGAGGTGGGCCGGTCGGCGGGCGTCTTCGCGATGCAGGACAGCACGAGGTTGCGCACCGGCTCCGGGATGGTGCCCGGCAGGTCCGGCGGCGCGTCGTTGATGTGCGCCATGGCGATCGCGACCTGCGACTCGCCCGTGAAGGGCCGGCGGCCGGCGAGGGCCTCGTACGCCACGATGCCGAGCGAGTAGATGTCGGTCGCGGGCGCGGCCTGCTGCCCCGAGGCCTGCTCGGGGGAGAGGTACTGCACCGTGCCCATCACCTGGCCGGTCGCGGTGAGCGGCACCTGGTCGGCGATGCGCGCGATGCCGAAGTCGGTGATCTTGACCCGGCCCTCCGGCGTGATGAGCAGGTTGCCCGGCTTGATGTCGCGGTGCACGAGCCCCGCCTGGTGGGCGGCGTGCAGCGCGGCCGAGGTCTGCGCGACGATGTCGAGCACCTTGTCGGCCGAGAGCGTGCGGTCGCGGTCGAGGATCGCGCTGAGCGGCTCGCCCGGCACGAGCTCCATCACGAGGAAGGCGCTGCCCTCCTCCTCGCCGTAGTCGAAGACGTTGGCGATGCCCTCGTGGTTCACCAGCGCGGCGTGCCGGGCCTCGGCGCGGAAGCGCTCGAGGAACCCGGGATCCCCCATGTACTCGTCCTTGAGGATCTTCAGCGCCACGGTGCGGCCGATGACCTGATCGGTCGCCTGCCACACCTCGCCCATGCCGCCGATGGCAATACGGCTGGCCAGCTGGTATCGCCCACCGAAGGTGAGTCCGCTGGATGGTCTCATGAGTTCAGCACCGCCTCGATCACTGCTCTCCCGATAGGTGCGGCGATCACGTTTGAAGTATCACCGACGATGTTCTCATCCGGGACGACGACGACCGCCACCGCCACGCTCCGATCGTCCAGCTCGCCGTAGCCCGAGAACCACAGGTTGAACGGCTCGTTGTTCTCGCCCGTCTCCGCGGTGCCGGTCTTGCCGCCCACCGTGACGCCCGGGATCTGGGCGTTCGTCGCGAGGCCCTCGGTCACGGCGAGCTCCATCGCCGCGCGCATCTCGGCCGCGGTCTGCGACGAGATCGGGTTGCCGAGGATCGTGGGCTCCGGGTCGTCGAGCACGTCGAGGTTGGGCGCGAGCACGCGGTCGATCATGTTCGGCCGCATGAGCGTGCCGTCGTTGGCGATCGCCGCGGTCGTCATCGCGATCTGCAGCGGCGTGACGCGCACGTCGTACTGGCCGAACGAGGTCAGCTGCAGCTGCGACGGGTCGAGGCCGGTCGGATAGGTGCTCGGCGTCACGGGCAGCGGGATGTCGAGCTCCTGGCCGTAGCCGAACGCGGCGGCCTGCTCGGCGATCGCGGCCTCGCCCAGCTGCTCGCCCAGCATCGCGAACTGGATGTTGCACGACAGGATGAGCGCGGTCTCGAGCGTGACGGTCTCACCCGGTCCGCACGTGGTGCGGGACGCGTTGCGCACCTCGGCCGTCGAGCCGGTGAGGGTGAGCGACTCGGGGTTGGGGAACTCCGTGTCGAGCTCGAAGCGCCCCGACTCGAGGGCGGCGGAGAGCACGAGCACCTTGAACACCGAGCCCGGGTAGTACAGGTCTCCGCCGATCGCGCGGTTCTGCAGCGGCTGGTCGGGGGCGGCGATCAGCTGGTTGTACGTCTCGGTGACCGCGGGGATGCTGTGGAGCGCGAACGCGTTCGGGTCGAAGGTCGGGCTCGAGTACATCGCGAGCACATCGCCGGTCTCGGTGTCGAGCGCGACGACAGCGCCCTCGCGCTCGCCCAGCGCATCCGCCGCCGCCTGCTGCGCGGCGCTCGAGATCGTCAGCTCGACAGAGGACCCAGCCGGGTCCTGCCCCGTGAGGGTCGCGACGATCTGGTCGAAGAACTGGCTGTTCGCGCTGCCCGTGAGCTCCTCGTTCATGGCGCCCTCGATGCCCGTGTTGCCCTGGCCGAGCGTGTTGTAACCGGTCACGGGCGCGTAGAGCGGCCCCATCGGGTACTCGCGCTGCCACTCGTACTCGTCGTCGGACGGGGTCGAGAGCGCCACCTGGACGCCGTCGACGACGATCGAGCCGCGCTCGACGGCGAACGAGTCGTAGAGCGTGCGGGTGTTGCGCGCGTCGTCGTGGAGCGCATCGGCCTGCACGGCCTGGATCATCGTCGACGAGGCGAACAGCCCGATGAACATGAGCAGCAGCAGCGTGCTGACGCGGCGGATGGGCCTGCGCATGCTCTGCTCCCGGTCGGTGCTGGTCATGCGATCCCCCTTCCGCGCACCGAGTCGCTCAGCCTCAGCAGCAGCGCGACGATGAGCCAGTTGGCCAGCAGCGAGGAGCCGCCGGCGGCGAGGAACGGCGTTGTGAGGCCCGTGAGCGGGATGAGCCTCGTGACGCCGCCCACGACGATGAACACCTGCAGGCCGATCGCGAAGGCGAGGCCCACCGCGAGCAGCTTCGTGAAGTCGTCCGGTCCCTGGAACCCGACGCGCACGCCGCGCGAGACGAGCACGAGGTAGAGCGCCAGGATGGCGAAGATGCCGGCGAGGCCGAGCTCCTCGCCGAGCGACGGGATGATGTAGTCGCTGTTGGCGTACGGCGTGATGTGCGGGCGGCCGAGCCCGAGCCCCGTGCCGAGCAGCCCGCCGTGCGCCATGCCGAAGACGCCCTGCACGATCTGGAACGACCCGCCCTGCGCCTCGTACACCTCCGGATCGAATGCGTTGGTCCACGCGTGGATGCGTCGCTGCACGTAGCCGAGCAGGAAGTACGCGGCGACGCCGCCGAGCGCGACGAGGCCGACGCCGATCACCATCCACGAGCGGCGGCCGGTGGCGACGTAGATCATCACGAGGAAGAGCCCGAAGTACAGCAGCGACGTGCCGAGGTCGCGCTGGAAGACGAGCACGAGCATGCACATCGCCCAGACGACGAGGATGGGGCCGAGGTCGCGCAGCCGCGGGAAGCGGATGCCCAGGAACCGCTTGCCGACCA
>JBAZPY010000069.1:0-7053 GCA_041645515.1 Agrococcus sp. | reverse complement strand
GGCCGTGAAGGTCGTGTACGACGAGTCGCGGCTGCCGACGGAGGTCGTGCTCGACATGTTCTTCACCATGCACGACCCGCGGCAGCTGAACCGGCAGGGCAACGACATCGGCACGCAGTACCGCTCGGCGATGTTCTACCGCGACGACGCGGAGCGCGAGCGCTTCGAGGCCGCGATCGCGCGCGCGAGCGACTGGTGGCCGGGGGAGATCGTGACGACGCTCGAGCCGCTCGGTGACTTCTTCGAGGCCGAGGACTACCACCAGGACTTCTTCGCGAAGAACCCGACCCAGGGGTACTGCCTCGCGGTCGCCGCCCCGAAGGTGAACAAGATCCGCGCCGGCTTCGCCGACTACCTGCGCGTCTGACGTTCTCCACAGGGCGGCCCCGACGCCGCCCGACGTTCGCCTCGCGAGGCGCATGCTCCGGGGCATGAACGAAGATGTCATCACCGTCGTCGGCAAGCTCGGCGGAGACCCCACCTTGAAGTCCGTGCACGGCGACCGCGTCGCGGAGTTCCGGCTCGCGAGCACCGCCCGCCGCAAGGAGGGCGACGAGTACGTGAACGGCCACACCAACTGGTACTCGGTCGAGGCGTGGGGCGACTTCGCCCAGCACGTCGCCGCGTCGCTGCGGAAGGGCGACCTCATCGTGCTGCTCGGCAGGCTGAAGATCGAGCAGTGGGAGTCAGGGGAGAAGCGCGGGACGAGCGTGAAGATCCGCGCAGAGCACGTCGGCCACTCGTTGCGCTCGGGTGCGGTCGCGAAGGATCGGCGCCCCGCCCCCGAGCCCGTCGCCTCAGCGGCGGAGCACCGGCCCGCGGATGAGCCGGGCGGCCACGAGCGGGGCGGCCACGAGCCGGGTCGCGACGAGCCGGTGCCGGTGCTGCAGGCCGCCGGCCAGGACGCCTGGACCGCGCCGCTCGCGGAGCCGGACCAGCCGTTCTGAGCGGGCGCCGCTCGGATCGCGGTGGCGCCCCCTAGGCTTGACCCGTCCACGGCAGACGGCGTGAGGAGGCTGCGTGCGTCGGTTCGCGGCCCTCGGGGTGCTCGCGTCGCTCCTCGTGGCCGGCTGCGCCCAGCTCCCGGGCTCGGCGGCGCCCGGCCAGACGGAGCCGAGCTCGACGACGGCAGGCTCGACCGCTCCCGGCACGGGGCAGCCGGGTCCGGCGGCGACAGAGCCGCAGCCCTCCGCCGACGCCGAGCTCGAGGCCTTCCGCGCCGCGATCAACGGGCACTCGCCGTCCGACCCCGACGCGCTCGTCGCGGCCGTCGAGGCTGCGGGGTTCCCGCGCTCCTCGATCGAGCGCACCCGCGAAGTCGACTCCCTCGGCGCGCCGGTCACCTTCCTCGAGATCGCCGTGCTCGACGGCGACAGCTGCATCGTCGGTCAGGTCGGCGACGGCGAGCCGATGGCCATCCGTGCGAGCCCGCTCGGCGGGGGCCGGTGCCTCGTCGGCGAGATCGTCACCGTAGACTGAGGGCATGGCCGAATACATCTTCTCGATGGTGCGCGCCCGCAAGACTGTGGGCGACAAGGTGATCCTCGACGACGTCACGACGGCGGTGATCCCCGGCGCCAAGATCGGCGTCGTGGGACCCAACGGCGCGGGCAAGTCGACGATCCTCAAGATCATCGCCGGCCTCGACACGCCGTCGAACGGCGAGGCCAAGCTGACCCCCGGGTACTCCGTCGGCATCCTCATGCAGGAGCCGGAGCTCGACGAGTCGAAGACGGTGCTCGAGAACGTGCAGGAGGCCTTCGGCCACCTGACCGCCAAGATCACCCGCTTCAACGAGATCTCGGCCGAGATGGCGAACCCCGACGCCGACTTCGACGCGCTGATGTCCGAGATGGGCTCGCTGCAGGAGGAGATCGACGCGGCCGACGCGTGGGACCTCGACTCGCAGCTGGAGCAGGCGATGGACGCGCTGCGCTGCCCGCCGGGGGAGTGGCCCGTCACGAACCTCTCGGGCGGTGAGCGGCGCCGCGTCGCGCTCTGCAAGCTGCTGCTCGAGAAGCCCGACCTGCTGCTGCTCGACGAGCCCACGAACCATCTCGACGCCGAGAGCGTGCTGTGGCTCGAGCAGCACCTCGCGAAGTACCCCGGCGCCGTGATGGCCGTCACGCACGACCGGTACTTCCTGGACCACGTCGCAGGCTGGATCTGCGAGGTCGACCGAGGCCGCCTCTACCCGTACGAGGGCAACTACTCGACCTACCTCGAGAAGAAGGCCGAGCGCCTCCAGATCCAGGGCAAGAAGGATCAGAAGCTCGCGAAGCGCCTCTCCGAAGAGCTCGACTGGGTGCGCTCCAACACGAAGGGCCGCCAGGCGAAGTCGAAGGCCCGCCTCGCTCGCTACGAGGAGATGGCGACCGAGGCCGAGCGCACCAAGAAGCTGGAGTTCGACGAGATCCAGATCCCGGCCGGCCCTCGCCTCGGCTCGATCGTCCTCGAGGCCAACGGCATCGAGAAGGGCTTCGACGACCGCCAGCTCATCGATGGCCTCTCGTTCACGCTGCCGCGCAACGGCATCGTCGGCGTCATCGGCCCGAACGGCGTCGGCAAGACGACACTCTTCAAGACCATCGTCGGGCTCGAGCCGCTCGACGGCGGCGAGCTGAAGATCGGCGAGACGGTGAAGCTCAGCTACGTCGACCAGGGCCGCTCGAACATCGACCCGAACAAGAACCTCTGGGAGGTCGTCTCCGACGGGCTCGACTACATCCAGGTCGGCAACGTCGAGATCCCCTCGCGCGCCTACGTCAGCAAGTTCGGCTTCAAGGGACCCGACCAGCAGAAGAAGGCCGGCGTCCTCTCCGGCGGAGAGCGCAACCGGCTCAACCTGGCCATGACGCTCAAGCAGGGCGGCAACCTGCTGCTGCTCGACGAGCCCACCAACGACCTCGACATCGACACCCTCTCGAGCCTCGAGAACGCGCTGCTCGAGTTCCCCGGCTGTGCCGTCGTGATCACGCACGACCGGTGGTTCCTCGACCGCATCGCGACGCACATCCTCGCCTACGAGGGCACCGAGGAGACCCCGGCCTACTGGCACTGGTTCGAGGGCAACTTCGAGGCGTACGAGGAGAACAAGATCGAGCGACTCGGCCCGGACGCCGCGAAGCCGCACCGCTCCGCGTACCGGAAGCTGACGAGGGACTGATGCGCCTCGAGGTGCCCGTGCAGGTGCGCTGGTCCGACCTCGACGCGTACGGGCACGTCAACAACGCCTCGTTGCTGACGCTGCTCGAAGAGGCACGCGTGACGGCCTTCTGGGCCGGCGGGCCGGAGGGCTCGCCGACCACCGCGGTCATCGACGCCGGTCCCGGCGCCTCGAGCCTCACGGTGATCGCGCGCCAGGAGGCCGAGTACCTCGCGCAGATCCCGCACCACCGGCTGCCCATCCGGGTCGACATCTGGCTCGGCCACATGGGCGGCGCGAGCCTGCAGGTCTGCTACGAGGTGCGCTCGCCCGATCGTGACGAGCTGTACGCGCGTGCCGCGACGATCGTCGTGATGCTGGATGCGGTGACCGGCACCCCGCGCCGGCTCACCGACGCGGAGCGGCTGGCCTGGGAGCCGTACCTCGAGGCACCTGTCGACTTCCGGCGCGGCTGAGGCTCGGTAGGCTGGCGGCGCAACGATGCCACCACGCCGAGGAGCTGCCACCATGACCGACACCGTCGTCGACACCGCGAGCCAGACCGCCCCGCCGGCCTCGATCCCGCACTGGATCGCTGGCCGCCGTCGGGAGGGCTCCAACAGGACTGCGCCCGTCTTCAACCCCGCGCTCGGCACCGCCGTGAGCGAGGTCGCCCTCGCGAGCGCCGACGAGGTCGCCGAGGCGATCGCGACCGCGAAGGCCGCCTACCCGGCCTGGCGAGACCTGTCGATCGCGAAGCGGCAGGCGATCATGTTCCGCTTCCGCGAGCTCATCGTCAGCCGCAAGGACGAGCTCGCGAGGATCATCACGCGCGAGCACGGCAAGGTGCACGCGGATGCGCTGGGCGAGATCGCGCGCGCCATCGAGGTGGTCGAGCTCGCGACCGCGTTCCCGCTGCTGACGAAGGGCGAGTACTCCGAGAACGCGTCCACGGGCGTCGACGTCTACTCGCTGCGCCAGCCGCTCGGCGTCGTCGGCATCATCAGCCCCTTCAACTTCCCCGCGATGGTGCCGCTGTGGTTCGCGCCGATCGCGCTCGCCTCCGGCAACGTCGTCGTGCTCAAGCCGAGCGAGAAGGACCCGTCGGCGTCGGTGTTCATCGCCGAGCTCTACCAGGAGGCCGGGCTGCCCGACGGCGTGCTCACGGTCGTGCACGGCGACAAGGAGGCCGTCGACACGCTGCTGACGCATCCCGACGTCGCGGCGATCTCGTTCGTCGGCTCCACGCCGATCGCGCAGTACGTCTACGAGACGGGCTCCAAGCACGGCAAGCGCGTGCAGGCGCTCGGCGGCGCGAAGAACCACATGCTCGTGCTGCCCGACGCCGACCTCGACGTGACGGCCGACGCCGCCGTGAATGCCGGCTTCGGCTCGGCGGGCGAGCGCTGCATGGCGATCTCGGTCGTGGTCGCGGTCGACTCGATCGCCGACGAGCTCGCCGCGAAGATCGCCGAGAAGATGGGCGGCATCCGCACGGGCGACGGCACGCGCGACAACGACATGGGCCCGCTCATCACTGGCGCGCACCGCGACAAGGTCGCCGGGTACATCCAGACCGCCGCCGACGACGGCGCGGAGCTCGTCGTCGATGGCCGCGATCCCGAGGTCGATGGCGACCCCAACGGGTTCTGGATCAAGCCGACGCTCATCGACAAGGTGCCGACCGAGTCCGCCGCCTACCGGGAGGAGATCTTCGGGCCGGTGCTGTCGATCGTGCGCGTCGCCTCCTACGAGGAGGGCCTCGAGCTGATCAACGCGAACCCGTACGGCAACGGCACGGCCATCTTCACGAACGACGGCGGTGCGGCCCGTCGCTTCCAGAACGAGGTGCAGGTCGGCATGGTCGGCATCAACGTGCCGATCCCGGTGCCGGTCGGCTACCACTCGTTCGGCGGCTGGAAGCAGTCGATCTTCGGCCAGGGGAAGGCGTACGGCAAGCACGCATACGACTTCTACACGCGCGAGAAGGTCGTCACGAGCCGCTGGCTCGACCCGAGCCACGGCGGCCTCAACCTGGGCTTCCCCTCGAACTAGCCCATCTTCTCAACGTCGCCAGTGGTGGCGCGACCCGCCATGCGGGCTGAGCGACCACTGGCGACGTTGAGGATCAGGGGCGGCGGATCGCCAGGATGAGCGACGTGCCGAGCTCGCCCGTCGCGGGGTTCACCTCGTCCTCCACGTGGCGGGCCTCGACGACCATCCCGAGCCGCTCGGCGACCCGCCGCGACGCGACGTTCTCCTCGTCGAGGTGGGCGATCACGCGATGCGCGCCCATGCCCCAGGCCAGCTCGAGCGCGGCGCGCGCGGCCTCGGTCGCGATGCCCTTGCCCTGCGCGTCGGGCGCGATCATCCAGCCGAGCTCCGCCTGCCGGCTGCGGAGGCTCGTGATCCGCACCATCAGGTCGCCGACGAGCGCGCCGTCGTGCTCGATGCCCAGCTGCACCGCGTCGCCGTCGCGCAGGATGACCGGCGCGCCGCCCGCCGTCCACGCCATCAGCTCCGCCTCGGTCTGGTCGGGCGTGTAGGTCCAGCGGCGCTGGCCGGGCGCGTTGCGGTAGCCGCGCACCGCCTCGAGGTCGTCCGGCCTCAGCGTGCGCAGCAGCAGCCGCTCGGTGCGCAGCGGCAGTGCGCCGCGGAGGGCGCACATGGCGTCCGCGGGAGCGATGGGGTCGACCCTCATCCGCCGACCGGCTCGCCCGGCACCCGCACCATGCCCTCCTGGGCGATGGTCGCGACGTGCGTCCCGTCCGCCGTGTACACGAAGCCGTTCGCGAGCCCACGGCCGCCGCCCGACGAGCTCGTCTCCAGCTCGAGCAGCAGCCACTCGTCGACGCGCGCCGGGCGGTGCCACCAGACCGCGTGGTCGAGGCTCGCGGCCTTGAGCCCCGGCGTCGCCCAGGCCGCGCCGTGCATGCGCACGATCGGCTCGAGGATCGCGTAGTCCGAGAGGTAGGCGAGTGCGGCGCGGTGCAGCGCGTCGTCGTCCGGCAGCGCATCCTTCGCCTTGACCCACACATGCTGCTTGCCGTTGCGGGGGCGCGACGGGTCGGGCACGTACACCGGCCCCTCGACGTGCCGGATGTCGAACGGGCGGGCGATGACGGCCCGAGCCTGCGGGTGGCCGGCGTAGGGCGCGAGCAGGTCCTCGGAGCTCGGCAGATCCTCCGGGCCGGGCAGCCCCGTCGGGCGGGGGTGCTGCGAGCTGGGGCCCTCGTCGACGTCCTGGAACGACGAGATCATCGACATGATCGGCAGCCCGTGCTGGTAGGCCTGCACGCGGCGGGTCGTGAAGGAGCGGCCGTCGTGGATGCGCTCGACCGAGAAGGTGATCGGCAGCTCGACGTCGCCGGGCCGCACGAAGTAGCCGTGCACGGAGTGGATGGGGCGGGCGGCCCCCACCGTGCGCTGCGCGGCGACGACGGCCTGCGCCATCACCTGGCCGCCGAAGACGCGACCGAACGGCATCGGGTGGCTCGTGCCCGTGAAGATGTCCTCGCTCGTCCGCGCGCCGGTGTCCTCGAGGGCAAGGGTCTCCAGCAGGATGCGGATGCGCTCGGTCATGCGGGTCCTCTCGATGGTGCCCGACACCGGGGCCGCTCTAGTCTAGGGAGCGCATGCACGCCATCCTCGCCCTCGACGAGCGCGCCCGCGCCGACCTCATCCTGCTGCTCGACCGCGCCGCCGTCTTCGGCGACGGCTCCGTGCGGCTGGTCGCCGACGGCGACATCGCGCTGCTCACCACCCCGCTCACCGCGGCGAGCGGTCTGCTCGACACCGGCCCCACCATCCTCGTCGCCCGCGCCTCCCGCATGCGCGAACCGGCGCGCTTCGACGGCGTGGTCGCGCTGCCGGCACTGCGGGACGCGCTGCGCGCGGGCGCCGACGTC
>JBAZPY010000068.1:0-7086 GCA_041645515.1 Agrococcus sp. | reverse complement strand
ACGTCTACTTCGACGTGCGCTCCTGGCCGCAGTACGGTGCCCTCACCCGGCAGTCGATCGACAAGATGGAGCCGGCGGCCGACGCCGACCCGCGCGGCAAGCGCGACCCGCGCGACTTCGCGCTCTGGAAGGCGTCGAAGGCCGACGAGCCCGAGTCGGCGTCGTGGGCGTCGCCGTGGGGCAACGGCAGGCCCGGCTGGCACATCGAGTGCTCCGCGATGGCGCGCCGCTACCTCGGCGACAGCTTCGACATCCACGGCGGCGGCCTCGACCTGCGGTTCCCGCACCACGAGAACGAGCTCGCGCAGTCGACCGCCGCGGGCCTCGGCTTCGCGCGCGTGTGGAGCCACAACGGGCTCGTCAACGTCGACGGCGAGAAGATGTCGAAGTCGCTCGGCAACTCCATCTTCGCGGCCGACCTGCTCGGCTCGGTGCGCCCCATCGTCGCCCGCTACTTCCTGGTCGCGCCGCACTACCGCTCGACGATCGACCTGCGCACGGCCGCCGGCAGCCTCGAGGGCGGCTCGCTCACCGAGGCGGAGGCCGCGTTCGGCCGCATCGAGTCGATGCTCGAGCGCGCCGCGCGGGTCGGCGAGCTGCCCGAGACCGACGTGCCGGATGCGTTCGGCGCGGCCATGGACGACGACCTCTCGACGCCGCAGGCGGTCGCCGTGCTGCACGACACCACCCGTGCGGCGAACGCGGCGCTCGACGCCGGCGACGACGCGGCGGCGCTCGCGAGGGCCGGCGAGGCGCTCGCGATGCTGCGCGTGCTGGGGCTCGACCCCGCCGACGCGGTGTGGCAGGCTGTACCCTCGGCCGAGAGCCACGCGCTGTCGAGCCTCGTCGAGACGCTCCTCGCGGAGCGCCGCGAGGCTCGCGCCGACCGCGACTTCGCGGCATCCGACCGCATCCGCGACACGCTCGCGGCCGCCGGCATCCTCGTCGAGGACGGCAAGCACACGACCACCTGGAGCATCCCATGACGAAGCCGCAGCGATCGCCGCGGAAGAAGGGCCCCTCCAAGGGCACCGGCGGCCTCGGCCGCAGGGCGCTCGAGGGCAAGGGCCCCACCCCCAAGGCGGAGGACCGCTCCTGGCACCCCGCCGGCAAGCGTAAGGCGTCGCGCGAGCGCTTCGAGGCCGCCTCGGCGAAGGGCCGCCCAGTGCAGCAGCAGCCGCCGCGGCACCGGAAGCCGTCGTCGGCCAAGGACGACTCCGAGATGGTGACCGGTCGCAACTCGGTGCTCGAGGCGTTGCGCGCCAAGATCCCGGCGACCTCGCTCATCCTCGCCTCGCGGCTCGAGATGGACGACCGGGTCAAGGAGATCCTGTCGATCGCGACGAAGCGCGGCGTGCCCGTGCTCGAGGTGATGCGGCCGGAGCTCGACCGCATCTCCGGCCACGACGCCGTGCACCAGGGCGTCGCGCTCAAGGTGCCGCCGTACCAGTACGCGCACCCGATCGACCTGCTCGAGACCGTCATCGACCGCGGCCAGACGCCGCTGTTCGTGGCGCTCGACGGCATCACCGACCCGCGCAACCTGGGCGCGATCATCCGCTCGTCCGCCGCCTTCGGCGCGCAGGGGGTCATCGTGCCGCAGCGCCGCTCGGTCGGCGTGACCGCGAGCGCGTGGAAGACGAGCGCGGGCGCCGCGGCCCGCGTGCCGGTCGCGATGGCCTCCAACCTGACCGCGACGCTCAAGGACCTCAAGTCGCAGGGATGCTTCGTCATCGGCCTCGACGGGGACGGTGACGTGTCGCTGCACGAGCTCGAGCTCGCCGCCGGTCCGCTCGTGATCGTGGTCGGCAGCGAGGGCAAGGGGCTGTCGCGCCTCGTCGCAGAGACGTGCGACGCGATCGTCTCGATCCCGATCGGCGCCGCGACCGAGTCGCTCAACGCCGGCATCGCGGCATCCATCACGCTCTACGAGGTCGCGAAGCTCCGCGGGTCTTCACGCTGATCGAGCAGCTGCGCGCGCAGCGCCGCCGCGCATCGAGATCGAGCCGTCTCGATACGCGCGCCTTCGGCGTGCTACTCGACGAGCGGGAGGGGGCTCGCCTTCGGCGTGCTACTCGACGAGCGGGAGGGGGCGCGCCTTCGACGTGCTGCTCGACGAGCGGAGGGCGTCAGATCCGGTCGCGCCAGTTGTGGTCGTCGTCCTCGTCGTCGAGCAGGATCGCGCCCGTCTCGATCGGCACGATCGGGATCGCCGTCGTGACGGGCAGGCCCAGGAGGGCAGCCTCGTCGCGGCGGTGCGACAGCTGCGTCTCGATGTAGCTCGCGGCCGCCTCCTCGAGCGGCACCTCGCACTGCAGCTGCTCGGAGAGGTACCAGCGGTGCTCGAGCACCTCGTGGAAGATCTCGGGCCCCTCGAGCTTGCCGCGCAGCTCGACCGGCACGGATTGCACGATGGGGGAGAACACCTGCTCGAACCACTCGTTCGCGAGCGCCTCGTCGCCCACGTTCGGCCGCAGGTCGTGCTGCATCGCGACGTACTGGTCGAGGTCGTTGAGCATGCGCCGCGCCTGGTTCTCCTCGGCGTCGATGCCGGTGAGCCCCTGCAGCCGGCGGTGGTGGTGGCCGGGGTCGACGACCTTCGGCTGGATGCTCACGGTCGTGCCGCCGTCGCCGGTGCGGATCGCGAGCTCCTCGATGTCGTAGCCGAGCGCGTTGAGCCGCTCGATGCGCGCGCTGATGCGCCATCGCTCCGACGCGTCGATGACCTCGTCGCTCGTGAGCTCGTGCCACAGCGAGCGGTACTGCTCGACGATCGACGCGGCGACCGTGACGGGGTCGATCGAGTCGTCGAGCCGGTCGCCGGCCGCGAGGTCGAGCAGCTCGCCGGCGATGTTGACGCGCGCGACCTCGAGGTCGTCCTCGCGGCGGCCCTTCGAGAGGCCGTTCGGCTCGAGCGTGCCGGTCTCCGCGTCGACGAGGTAGGCGGCGAACGCGCCCGCGTCGCGGCGGAAGAGCGTGTTCGAGAGCGACACGTCGCCCCAGTAGAAGCCGACCAGGTGCAGCCGCACGAGCAGCCCGGCGAGGGCATCGACGAGGCGCTGCGCGGTCTCCGGCTTCATCGAGGTGGAGTACAGGGCCCGGTAGGGGAGCGAGAAGCGCAGGTGACGGGTGACGAGCACCGCGTTCAGCTCCTCGCCGTCGACGCCGGTGCGGCCCGAGATGACCGCGAGCGGCTCGACGCACGGCACGTCCAGCCGCTGGAGCCTGCGCAGCATCCCGTACTCCCGCGAGGCCATCTCCTCGGTGGTCTCCTTGATGGCGACCACCCGGTTGCCGAGCCGGGCGAAGCGCACGAGGTGCCGGGAGATGCCCTTGGGCAGCTGCACGACGTCGTCAGCGGTCCACTCGTCGAGCGGGCGATCCCACGGCAGGTCGAGGAGGGTCGCGTCCATCACCGATGAGGTGATCCGCAGATCCGAGCGCATGCCGTCATGGTAGGCCGAAGGGCCCCGGCCGTCAGCAGGGGCCCTTCTGGTGCGGAACGGGGCGCTCAGACCCGCAGCCCCGACTCCTTGTCGAACACGTGCAGGTGCGACGGGTCCGGCGTGATGTAGACGGTGTCGCCGAGCGACGCGTGCGTGCGGCCGTCGACGCGCGCGACCAGGTCGACGCGCTTGCCCTCGACATCCGCGTGCCCGTAGAGGTAGCCGTCGGCGCCGAGCTCCTCGACGAGGTCGACCAGCACCGGCAGGCCGTCGTTGCCCGTCTCCGAGACCGAGATGTCCTCGGGGCGCACGCCGACGACGAGGCCGCCCTTCGCCGCCGCGAGCTGGTCGCGGGGGATCGGGGTCAGGTGGTTGCCGAAGTGCACGCCCTGGTCGCTCGTCTGCAGCTCCATGAGGTTCATGGCGGGGCTGCCGATGAACCCGGCCACGAAGACGTTCGCCGGGTTCGCGTACAGGTCGCGGGGCGTGCCGACCTGCTGCAGGATGCCGTCCTTGAGCACCGCGATGCGGTCGCCCATCGTGAGCGCCTCGGTCTGGTCGTGCGTGACGTAGACGGTCGTGACGCCGAGGCGTCGCTGCAGCGACGCGATCTGCGTGCGCGTCTGCACGCGCAGCTTGGCGTCGAGGTTCGACAGCGGCTCGTCCATGAGGAACACCTGCGGCTGGCGCACGATCGCGCGACCCATGGCGACGCGCTGGCGCTGACCGCCCGAGAGCGCCTTCGGCTTGCGGCCGAGGTAGGGCTCGAGGTCGAGCAGCTTCGCCGCCTCCTCGACGCGCTTCGCGCGCTCCTCCTTGGCGATGCCTGCGATCTTGAGCGCGAAGCCCATGTTCTCGGCGACCGTCATGTGCGGGTAGAGCGCGTAGTTCTGGAACACCATCGCGATGTCGCGGTCCTTCGGCGGCATGTCGGTGACGTCGCGGTCGCCGATCAGGATCTTGCCGTCGTTGACCTCTTCGAGGCCCGCGAGCATGCGGAGGGTGGTGGACTTGCCGCAGCCGGAGGGGCCGACCAGCACGAGGAACTCCCCGTCGCCGATCTCCAGGTCGATCGAGTCGACCGCCGGGCGGGTGCTTCCCGGGTACAACCGGGTCGCCTTGTCGAACGTCACAGACGCCATCGTCGTCATTCCTTCCACCGGCAGGTACGTGCCGGACGATCCGTAGTGGTCGGTGCGGGCGACGTCGCCCGCGGGGACATCCTGGCATGCCGAGTGCCCGGTACCCTAGAGGCGGCGTGTGATCTGATCGCGCCCCCCGCTGGATCCCCGGCCGAGCAGGACAGGAACGCATGAGCGAGAAGCTGACCAAGAACGAGCGGCGCGCCCAGGCGCGCGAGCAGGCCCGCGCGATGCAGGAGCAGCGCAGGCGTCGCGAGCGCATGCGGCGGGGCCTCACGATCGGCGGCATCGTCGTCGCCGCCGTGGCGATCGTCGCGATCGTCGCAGTCGTGATCGTCAATAGCATCCGCCCCGCCGGCCCCGGTCCCGCGAACATGGCCAGCAACGGCATCGTGATCGGTCAGGAGTTCGTGGCCGAGCGCACCGCGGCGACGCCGCCCGAGGGTGAGCCGACGCCGACGGCGCCGCGCGAGGACATCGTCCAGATCGAGATCTACCTGGACTACATGTGCCCCGTGTGCGGCACGTTCGACGAGGCCAACCGCGCCACCCTCGAGCAGCTGCTCTCGACCGGCGCCGCGACCGTCGAGGTGCACCCCATCTCGATCCTCGACCGCGCCTCGCTCGGCACGAAGTACTCGACCCGCTCCGCTTCGGCCGCTGCGTGCGTCGCCGAGTACGCGCCCGACCAGTTCTGGGACTTCAACTCCGCGATGTACGACAATCAGCCGGAGGAGCAGACCGCCGGCTTGACGAACGACGAGATCGTGGGCGTCGCTGAGGACGTGGGCATCGACACGACGACCGGCCTCGCCGACTGCATCCGCGAAGGCCGCTTCATGAACTGGGCCGAGGACGCCACGATCCGCGCCGGCTCGCAACCGCTGCCCGGTACGGACGGCGTGGTCGCCGACCGCACCCCGACGGTGCTCGTGAACGGCCAGAAGTACGAGGGTTCGCCCGCGGATGCGGCCGGATTCCAGGCGTTCGTCACCGCGACCGCCGGTCAGCTGACCGGCGCGACGGAGACCCCTGCTCCGGCCGAGACGCCTGCTCCCGCCGAGACGCCCGCGCCCTGATGAGAGGGCGCACCCGGTCGGCAGGGCTCGCGGTCACCGCGATCGTGCTGCTGGCCGGGTGCGCCAGCACGCCGCCCGCGCCGATCACGACGATCGGCGAGCTGGGCGCCGCCTACCTCGAGGCAGGCGGCGAGTGCACCGACCTCGTGGAGCAGTACCGCGCCGCCGACACGGACCCGGTGGTGGCAGCGTGCGGCACCGACACCGAGCTCGTCCTCGCCGCGAGCGCCGACGAGGCGCAGGCGATCGCGACCGAGCGCCAGCTGCAGGAGCAGACCGTGCTCGTCGCCGACCGCTGGGTGATCCGCGATCCCGCGCTCGAGACGATCCAGCGGGAGCTCGGGGGACAGATCGTCACCCTCGCGCCCGCCGACGGCCCCGCGAACATGGCCGACGCGATCGCGTTCGACGAGGGCGGCGTGGTCGAGGCCGACCCTGTGCCCGCCGACGGCGAGCCGGAGGCCGCAGAGCCGGCCGTCGGCATCCACGACATCCTCGTCGTCATCGACCCGCAGTGCGAGTACTGCGCCCGCACGCTCGCGGCCAACGGTGAGGAGCTCGAACGGCTCGCCGACGAGGGGGAGGCGCGCGTCGCGTACCTGCCGGTGTCGCTCGGCGACGAGATCGGCAACGGGTACGCGTCGACGCTCGGGGCCAATGCGCTCGCGTGCGTCGCCGACAGCGACCCGGAGGCGTACCGCCCGTTCCAGAGCGCGCTCGTCGCCCACCTGCAGGAGCAGCGCTTCGACGCCGCCGCGGTCTCGGCGCTCGCCGCGGAGCACGGGGCGGAGATCGACGAGTGCGTGCAGTCGGCGAGGTTCGCGTGGTGGGTGCGGCAGGCGACCGTGCGCGCGATCGAGCAGCCGCTGCAGGGCGTCGAGCCGCTGCGCGGGGTGCCCACCATCGTCGTCGACGGCGTCACGTTCGCGGGCGACGTGAGCGATGCGGATGCGCTGGCGGCGTTCATCGCGGAGCAGGTGCCCGCGGCTGGTTGAGGCCCATCCCGGTCATGGAGCCGGTCCGCCACCCATCCCGCTGGCTGAGCCGCTCCGCGCGCGCAGCGCGCTGAGCGTGTCGAAGCCG
This sequence comes from Agrococcus sp., assembly GCA_041645515.1. Taxonomy (GTDB): domain Bacteria; phylum Actinomycetota; class Actinomycetes; order Actinomycetales; family Microbacteriaceae; genus Agrococcus. The sequence goes on along the minus strand of JBAZPY010000068.1, from coordinate 336 downwards.
CCCCACGCGGGCGACCGGCACGCAGCGAGCCCCCTGTCAGGATCGAACTGACGACCTACGCTTTACAAGAGCGCCGGGACACCGGGACCGAACTCGACTGAACCGGACCATACTGGTCCGTTTTACCCCGGTATTCCGCGGAAGTTGCGTGACCTCCAAGGGGTCAGCGTGGTGCGGTTCGGAGCACCCCAGAACCCCTCGGGGCGGCGCGGTCGGAGGGGATTACGCGGGGTTCTGCTGAGGTCACCCGTCTGGCCAGAGCGCCCAGATGCTCGCAACGGTACCGAGGAGGACCCCGATGCCAGCCCAGCCGAGCTGCCACTTAGCCTGGATCCA
>JBAZPY010000067.1:0-7163 GCA_041645515.1 Agrococcus sp. | reverse complement strand
CATGGAGTACAAGGGCCGCAAGGTCGCTGACGTCTGATCTCCGTCCTGTGACGGAGCGCCGACTGCTCGAGCAGCTCGGGGTCGACATCGACCCCGGGCTGCTGTCGTTGGCGCTCACGCACCGGTCCTGGGCGTACGAGCACGGTGGCGCGCCGCACAACGAGCGCCTCGAGTTCCTCGGCGACTCCATCCTCGGCCAGGCGATCACGATCGAGCTCTATCGACGGTTCCCCGACGCCACGGAGGGCGAGCTCGCGAAGCGTCGCGCCGGCGTCGTCTCCTCGGTCGCGCTCGCCGAGGTGGCCAGGAGCATCGGGCTCGGTGAGCACATCCGCCTGGGCAAGGGCGAGGCCGCATCGGGCGGCGCGGACAAGGCGTCGATCCTCGCCGACACCATGGAGGCGATCTTCGGTGCCGCGTTCCTGAGCGCCGGGCACACCGCATCCGCCGATCTCGTGCTGCGCCTGGTCGGGCCGCTGCTCGACGACCCCGGCCGCACCGGCGCGGCGCTCGACCCGAAGACGGCGCTGCAGGAGGTCGCGGCCGCGCAGGGCCTCGGCGCTCCTGTCTACGAGGTCGTCGCGACCGGCCCCGACCACGCCCGCAGCTTCGCCGCCACCGTGCGCATCGACGACGAGGCGATCGCGAGCGGCTCGGGGACGAGCAAGAAGGTCGCAGAGATGGCCGCCGCGCTCGCAGCGCACGAGCGGCTGACCGCAGCGTCGGCCGGCACCGCGCGGGCCTGAGGTGCCGGAGCTGCCAGAGGTCGAGGTCGTCCGCGCCGGCCTCGCACCCGCGGTCACCGGCGCCCGCATCGAGGGTGTCGAGGTGCTCGACGCCCGCTCGCTCTCGCGCCACACCGGCGGGCCCGAGGACTTCGAGGCGGCGCTCGTCGGCCGCACGCTCGGCGCGCCCGCCCGGCGCGGCAAGTTCCTGTGGGTGCCGCTCGAAGGCGAGATCGGCGTGCGCGGGTCGGATGCGCTGCTCGCGCACCTGGGGATGTCGGGCCAGGTGCTCGTGCGGGAGCCCGGCGCCCCCGCGGACCGGCACACGCGCATCCGCCTGCTGCTGGAGCAGCCACAGCACGGCCCGATCGAGGTGCGCTTCGCCGACCAGCGGCTGTTCGGCGGCCTCGCCGTGCGGCCGACCGTCGACGGCGTGCCCGACCAGGCCGCGCACATCGCGCTGGATCCGATCGACGCGGCGTTCGACGCGTCCGCCGTCGCCCGGCGCCTGCGGATGCGCCGTCAGGGTGTGAAGGCGGCGCTGCTCGACCAGACGCTCGTGTCGGGCATCGGCAACATCTACGCCGACGAGGCGCTGTGGCGCAGCCGGCTGCACTACGCGACGCCAGGCCAGCGGCTGACGCAGGTGCGCGCGCTCGCGCTGCTCGCCGACGTGCGCGACGTGCTCGACCTCGCGCTCGCCGAGGGCGGCACCTCGTTCGACGCGCAGTACGTCAACGTGAACGGGCAGGCCGGGTACTTCGCGCACAGCCTCAACGCCTACGGCCGCGGCGGGCAGCCGTGCCCGCGCTGCGGCGCCACGATGGTGCGCGAGCCGTGGGCGAATCGCTCGTCGACGCGCTGCCCGCGCTGCCAGCGGCGGCCGCGGAGCATCGCCGTCTGACGGCGGCGGATGGCGCGGCGTCGTAGGCTCGAGGGATGGCGTTCGACGGATTCGGTGACGATGCGTTCGCGTTCTACCGCGAGCTCGAGACCAACAACGAGAAGCCGTGGTGGCTCGCGAACAAGCAGCGCTACGAGGACTCTGTGCGCGGGCCGTTCGAGGCGCTCGCCGAGGAGCTCGAGCCGATCGCCAGCACCGTCAAGCTGTACCGGCCCTATCGGGACGTGCGGTTCGCCCACGACAAGACGCCCTACAAGACCCGCCAGGGGCTCTTCGCGCAGCGTGCGCCGGGCATCGGCTGGTTCGTGAACCTCGACGCGACGGGGGTCTCGCTCGGCGGCGGGTTCTTCGGCGATGCCACGTTCACGAAGGCGTACCGGGCGGCCGTCGAGGCGGCCGCGCCCGGCACCGAGCTGGAGGGCATCGTCGCGGACCTGCGGGCGGCGGGCTACGAGACCGGCGGCGAGGCGTTGAAGACGGCGCCGCGCGGCGTGGACCCGCAGCATCCGCGGATCGAGCTGCTGCGCTACAAGTGGCTCACCGCGCGGCGGCACGTCGAGCCGGCGGACGCGGGACCCGCCCTGCTCGACACCCTCTTCGACACGGTCGACGACCTGCAGCCGCTCGTGCGGTGGGCGGCGAAGCACGTGGCGCCGAAGCGGTAGATCTCGATACGCGGCCTGCGGCAGCTACTCGATCAGCGGGGGAGGGGCGAAGCCGGCCGCCCTCCCGCTCGTCGAGCAGCTGCCGGCGAAGCCGGCCGCCCTCCCGCTCGTCGAGTAGCTGCCGGCGAAGCCGGCCGCCCTCCCGCTCGTCGAGTAGCTGCCGGCGAAGCCGGCCGCCCTCCCGCTCGTCGAGTAGCTGCCGGCGAAGCCGGCCGCCCTCCCGCTCGTCGAGTAGCTGCCGGCGAAGCCGGCCGCGTATCGAGACGAAATACGCCGGCGTCGAGCGGTCGTGTCTTCGATACGCGGCCTGCGGCAGCTACTCGATCAGCGGATGGAGGAGGGTCAGCCGAGGATGCGCTTCGCGATCCGGCCGCGCAGCTCGGTGAAGGGCGGGTAGATCACCCGCAGGGTGTCGAGCGCCGTCGACTTCGACAGCACCGCCTTGCGGTGGCTGAACGCCTCGAACGAGTGGCGCCCGTGGTACGCGCCCGACCCGCTCTCGCCGACGCCGCCGAACGGCAGCCCGGCCGCGCCGACCTGCGCCACGGCGACGTTGATCCCGAGCCCGCCCGACGACGTCTCCCGCTCGACCCGCCGCACCGCATCCCGGTCGCGTGCGAACACGTAGAGCGCGAGCGGCTTGTCGCGGCCGCGCATCCCGTCGATGAAGCCGTCGATGCCGTCGACCGGCAGCACCGGCAGGATCGGCCCGAAGATCTCCTCCTGCATGACGGGCGCCGCCTCGTCGACGTCGGTGAGGATGGTCGGGGCCACGTAGCGCGCGTCGGCGTCGATGTCGCCGCCGGTCACGACCGTGCCGCCGCCCAGCAGCCCGCGCAGCCGCTCGACGTGCCGGTCGTTGACGATGCGGGCGAAGTCCGGCGAGGTGCGGGCGTCGCCGAGCTGCTCGGCGGTCGCGATGCGCAGCTGCTCGACGAGCTCGTCGGCGACCTCGCGGTCGACGCGGATGTGGTCGGGGGCGACGCACGTCTGACCCGCGTTGATCCACTTGCCCCATGCGATGCGGCGGGCCGCGGCGGGGATGTCGGCGGAGCGGTGCACGTAGACGGGGCTCTTGCCGCCGAGCTCGAGCACGGTCGGGGTGAGGTGCTTCGCAGCGGCAGCGGCGACGACCCGCGCGACCCTGCCGTTGCCGGTGTAGAAGATGAGGTCCCAGCGCTGCTCGAGGAGCGCCGTCGTCTCGGCGACCCCGCCCTCGACGATCCGCACGGAGCGCGGGTCGAGGTGCGCCGGCGCGAGCTGCGCGAGCAGCCGCGACGTGGCGGGCGCGACCTCGCTGGGCTTCACGACGGCCGCGTTGCCGGCGGCGATCGCACCGACGAGCGGCGCGAGCGCGAGGTGCAGCGGGTAGTTCCACGGCGCGATGATGAGCGTCGCGCCGAGCGGCTCGGCGACCGAGCGCGCCGTCGCCGGCTGCAGCGCGAGGGGCGCCGAGACGCGCGTCGGCGCCATCCAGCGGCGCAGGCTCCTGCGGGCCGCGCGCGCCTCGGCGACGACGAAGCCGATCTCCGTCAGATGCGCCTCGATGTCGCTCTTGCCGAGGTCGGCCCTCAGCGCCGCCTCCCAGAGCGACGCGTGCTGCAGCAGCATCGCGATGAGCCCGTCGAGCTGCTGCTCCCGGTACGCGCGGGGCCGGGTGAGCCCGCTGTCGACGGCCCGCCGCAGCTCGGCGGCGATGCCGTCGACGGATGCGGCGGGCTGGGTCTCGGTGCGCGTGTCGCTCATCCGCTCATGGTGGCAGGTCGCGCTGTGGCGAGTTGAGGGTTCGCGTCCGAGTCGCGGGCAACTCGGACGCAACGCATCAGCTGGCGGGGGAGACCCGCTTCTGCCAGCCGCCCTCCGCGCCGACGGGCACGAAGCCGAGCGCCTCGTTCACCGCGAGCATGGGGCGGTTCTCCTCGGCGTTCCAGGTGACGACGCGCGAGCGGTCGGGGTGCAGGCGCGCGAGCTGCAGCAGGTTCTCGGCCTTCACGAGCATCCCGAGGCGGTGCCCGCGGTGGTCGGCGTGCACGAGCGTGTCCTCCTGGATGGCGGGGCGGCCCTGGTCGGGCACGAGCAGCACCGTGAAGGCGACGACCTCGCCGCTGTCACGATGCAGCGCGACCGCCTGCAGGATGTCGTGCCCCGCGTCCTCGAGCTCGCGCTCGACGCGCTCGAGCCGCGCGGCGTCCCAGTGCTCGTCGTCGATGTCGAGGCCGGCGCTCGGCACGTCGGTCGCCATGCGGGCGTGGAGGGCCGCCATCCCGTCGCGCAGCTCCGGCGGCGTGCGACCCGCCCACGAGCGCGCCTCGTAGGCGTCGCCGGCGCGCGCGATCGCATCCGCCCGGTGCTGCTCGAGCGTCGTGCGCGCCGCGACCGCGTCGAGCTCGGAGATGCGCTCGACCTGCTCGAGCGTGTAGCCCCCCGCCACCGCGAGCCGCGCCGCCGCGTCCGCCGCGACGGCGCCGTGGCCGCTCGTCGGCGCGATGCCGGCATCGCCCGCGACCGGCGCGTGGTGGTCGGCCCAGGCCTGCAGCGTCGTGGCGCCCAGCTCGATCGCCACCCGCTCGGCGTGCTCGGCGATCACGCGGCCCAGGCAATGGCCGCGCGCCTCCGGCACGACCCACGCCGACACGTACGCGACCGACGAGCCCTCCTCCGTATTGAGCGCCGCCACCGACCGGCCCACCTCGCGGCCGTCCTCGAGGACGAGGAAGCGGCGCACGATCTCGTCCTCCTGGTGCCGCATGCTCGCGACGATCTCGTCGACCGTCGTGTCGCGCGAGTCGTCGCCCCAGAAGTCCTGCGTGACCCGGTTGGCGGTCGCGACGTAGCGCGCGATGAGCGAGAGCGCCGGCTCGTCGAAGTCGTCGGCGGGCGCCTCGAGCTCGACGTACTCGATCGAGGCGGTCGTGCCGTCGTCGGTCATGCCGGTCCCTCTGTGCGCTGGCCCTCTGTGCGCTGGCCCTCTGTGCGCTGGCCCTCTGTGCGCTGGCCCTCGGTGCGCTGCCAGACGCCCTCGCTGCGGATCGCGACGAAGCCGAGCGCCTCGTTCACCGCGAGCATCGGGCGGTTCTCCTCGGCGTTCCAGGTGCGGACCACGCTGTCGGGCTGGAGATCGGCGAGCGCGAGCAGGTTGGCGGCCTTCACGAGCATGCCGAGGCGGTGCCCGCGGTGCTCGGCGTGCACGAGCGTGTCGTGCTGGTACCAGGGCGCGCCGCCACCGGAGCCGACGAGCGTGGTGAAGGCCACGACGTGCTCGTCCGCCGCGTCGACCGCGACGGCGCGCAGCACGCTGCGGCCGCCCTCGATCTGGCTCGACTCGTAGCGGCGCAGGCGCTCGGCGTCCCAGACCTCCGGCTCGTGCGCGAGGTCGGCGGACGGGGCATCCGTCGACATGCGCGCATGCAGGGCCGCGAGGGATCCGACACGCGCGTCGGGCGTGCGCCCCTGCCACGTCTCGAGGCGGTACCGCGGCGTCGCGTGCGCCTCGGCGCCCGCGAGGTGCGTGCGCAGGGTCGGTCGCGCGTCGCGCAGCCGGAGCTCGCTCATCCGCTCCACCTGCTCGAGCCCGAAGCCGAGCCTGCGCAGCAGCCGCACCTGCGAGGAGTCGGCCGGCACGGCGCCGAAGCCCGTGGGCGGCGCGATGATCGGGCCTGGGGCAGCGTGGTGACCCACCCAGGCCTGGAACGTCGTCGCGCCTCGCGCGCGCATCCGCTGCATCAGGTCGTCGGCGAGCGCGGTGCCGACACCGCGGCCGCGCGCGCCGGGAAGCACCATGACGTCGATCTCGGCGATCGTGGTCGCCTCGAGCAGGCCGCGCGACGCGTAGCCGCGGCCGACGGGCTGCCCATCGAGGAGCGCGATCGTGCGCAGGTCGTCGCTCTCGCCTACCTGCCCGTGCCACTGCGCCCACGCCTCGCGGTAGGTGAACGCGTGGCTCTCGTCGCCGCCCCAGGCGTCGGCGACGACGGCGTTGCAGATGTCGACGAGGGTGCGCAGCAGCCGCGCGCCCTCGCTGTCGTCGTCCCACGCATCCGGGACCGGCACGTCGACGATCTCGATCGTCATCGCGGCTCCTTCCACTGCCACTGCGCCTCGTAGGCGACGGGCCGGAACCCGGTCGCCTCGTTCACCGACAGCATGGGCCGATTCTCCTCGGCATTCCAGGTCACGACCCGCACGAGCTCGGGTCGCACCTCGCGCAGCCGCACGAGGTTGTCGAGCTTCATGCGCATCCCGAGCGCGTGGCCGCGGTGCGGCTTCGTGACGAGCGTGTCATGCTGGCGGGCCGTCGAGCCCGTCAGCGGCAGGATCAGCGCCGAGAAGCCGCCGAGCTCTCCGGTGGCGCGCTCGCGGGCGGCCACCGTCAGCAGCACCCGGCCGCCCGCCTGGACGGTGCGCTCGAACTCGGCGAGGCGCGCGTCGTCCCATGTCTCTGGCTCCCACGCGAGGCCTCCGACGGGCGCGTCGGTCGACATCCGCTCGTGGAGCGTGCGCATCGCCCGCCGGTGCTCCGGCGGGGTGTCGCCCACCCAGCGCACGAGGTCGTAGCCCGGCGACTGCGCCTCGGCGGCGGCGAGCCGCGCGTCGAGGTCATGGAGGTCGGCGAGCTCGGCGACGCTCACCCGGTACACCTGCTCGAGCGCGTAGCCGCGGCCGATGAGGGGCGCGACCTCGGGATGCGCGGGATCGGCCCCGCCGAAGCCGCTGCGGGCGGTCACTCCGCTGGAGAAGGCAGCGCCACTGGCGGCACCCACAGTGGCCATGATCACCGTGGAGCGGCCCGCGCTCGCCGCCTCCTCGTGCGCGCGGGCGGCGAGCAGCTCGGCGAGCTGCCGCTGCTCGGCGGCGCTCAGGTCGCTCGAG
>JBAZPY010000066.1:0-7179 GCA_041645515.1 Agrococcus sp. | reverse complement strand
GCGCGCGCAGCTCGAGGCGCTCGCGTCGCTGAAGCTTCGGCTGCTTGCCGACCGCGTCTCGCGCGCGACCGCCTGGAAGCTGGCGGCGCGCCTCGACTGGGAGGACGTGGCGCGCGCCGAGCCGCTCGCCGTCGCGTCGCTGCAGGCGGATGTGCTGGTCACGGATGATCCGGTGCTGGTTGCGGCTGCCGAGGGGGTCGTCGAGCGGATGTCGAGGGCGGGGTTCGTGCGGGCGGTGGGCTGAGGAACGGGCGTCGGGCTGGGGCAGTCGCTGGTGCATCAGGCCGGCCGGGACGCGGCCGGGTGCGCGGTCGGTTCGGGATTGCCGCACCGAATCGCGGGTGGCGACGGCTGGCACCCGCAGATCGGTACCACTGCGCGCTTGGGTCGCGAAGTTCCGGTACCCGATTGCGGGTGGAGGTCGCTTGCACCCGCAGATCGGTGCAGGAACGCAGGAGCCGGACCTAGGGCCGTCGCGGCCGGGAGCGCCAGAGGTGCGCGGCGCCGATGCCCAGGACCGCGCCGATCAGCAGCGTCGTCGTGACCGTCATCGCGAGCGGTCCGACGACGAGCGCGACCATGGCGCCGACGAGGAGGACGCCGAGCTCGACGAACATCCCTGCCTGCCACCCACCCCAGGGCACCGGCCTCCACCACGAGCCGTTCGCACCGGCGGTGAGGAGCGTCAAGGCGACGAGGAAGGGCACCATCGGGATCCACCAGTCCTCCGGGCCGCGCGTCGGTGCCACCGCGACGTCGATCAGCACGAAGACCGGGATGAGCAGCGCGAATCCGTAGCGGCACACGACCATGAGCGGCGTGGGCGGAGGCGCTGGGCGCGCGCCGTCGTCGGCCCTGCCCGTGACCGGGTTGGCGATCCGCTCCAACGCGGCTCCTCTCCTTCGCCACACCCTAGGCGGGCGGCACGGCGCACGCGAGGGCTCAGGCGTGCGTCGGAGACTCGTGCGCGGCGTGGCCGGGCGGCTCGAGCTGGAACGTCGCGTGCTCGAGGGGCACCGGGAAGTGCTCGGCGACGCACCGCTGGAGGGCGTCGAGGACGTGCGGCGCATGACCGTCGCGGAAGCACGACTCCTCGACGACGACGTGCGCGGTGAGCTGGTGCGTGCCCGTGCCGAGCGTCGTGGCGTGCAGGTCGTGCACGCCCAGCACGTGCGCCTGCCCCTCGAGGTGCGCGCGCACGTCGGAGAGGTCGAGCGCCGCGGGCGTCGCCTCGAGCAGGATGCGGCCCGTGTCGCGCAGCAGCACGACGGAGCGCGGCACGATGAGCGCCGCCACGAGCGCGCTCGCGATGAGGTCGGCCTGCTGGAAGCCCCACAGCCAGATCGCGAGGGCCGCCGCGATCACCGCGACCGAGCCGATCGCGTCGTTCAGCACCTCGAGGAAGGCGGCACGCAGGTTGAGGCTCGCGCGCCGCCCGCCGGCCAGCACGGCGAGCGCGACCAGGTTGCCGACGAGCCCGGCGACGCCGAAGACGAGCAGCAGCGGCCCGGGCACCTCCGTCGGCTCCGCGAGCCGCCGCACGCCCTCGACCACCACCACGAGCGCGACGATCAGCAGCGCCGCCGCCTGCGCCGCCGCGGCGAGCACCTCGACCCGCAGGAGCCCCCACGTGCGCGTGCCCGTCGGCGGCCGGCGCAGCAGCGCCTGGGCGCCGAGCGCCAGGCCGAGCCCCGCGACATCCGTCAGCATGTGCACGGTGTCGACGAGCAGCGCTAGCGAGCCGGTGACGATCGAGCCGACGACCTGCGCGACGAGCAGCGCCGCGCTGATGCCGAACGCGACGGTGACGCGAGCGGTGCTCGACGCCTCCGCCCCGGCTGCGCGATCATGCCGGTGGGCGTGCGCGTGCGCCTGCCCGGCCATGGCTACAGGCGGGACTTCGTGTGCCAGACCGTCTTCGTCTCGGTCAGCGCGAGGATGCGCTGCGGCGTCTCGGGCGCGAGGCCCGGCTCCGGGCGGATGATGCGCTTCAGCGTGTCTGCCGCCATCACCTCGAGCTCGACCCAGTCGAGCTGGCCCGCGCCCGTGAGGTCGAGCGCGTTGACGTCGGCGTGGCCGGCGAGCCACGGCGCGAGCTCCGCCGGGTCGCCGGTGAGCACGTTGACGACGCCTCCCGGCAGGTCGCTGGTCGCGAGCACCTCGCCGAGCGAGATGGCAGCGAGCGGTGCGGATGCGGCCGGCACCACCACGACGGCGTTGCCGGTGACGAGCGCCGGCGCGATCACCGACGTGAGGCCCAGCAGCGCGCTCGACTGCGGCGCGATGATCGCGACGACGCCCGTCGGCTCGGGCACCGAGAGGTTGAAGTAGGGGCCGGCGACCGGGTTGGCGCTGCCGCCGATCTGGGCGATCTTGTCGGTCCAGCCGGCGTGCCACACCCACAGGTCGATGGCGTCCTCGACCTGCTGCTGCGCGCGAGCGGCCGAGAGCCCCTCGGTGCGCATGAGCTCGTCGACGAACTGCGCCTTGCGGCCTTCGAGCACCTCGGCGACGCGGTACAGCACCTGGCCGCGGTTGTAGGCGGTCGCGCCCGCCCAGCCGGGCTGGGCCTTGCGGGCGGCGCGGACCGCGTCGCGCGCATCCTTCCTGGACGCCTTGGCGACGTTCGCGACGAAGGCACCGTCGGGGCTGCGCACCTCGGTGACGCGGCCGGACTCGCTGCGCGGGAAGGCACCGCCGATGAAGAGCTTGTAGGTCTTCGGCACGTCGAGGCGGGTGGTCGTCTTCACTGAGCTCGTCTTCACCGAGCTCGTCTTCACCGGGGTGGCCATCACTTGCCTGCCTTCAGGTATGCCTGCATGCCCTGCACGCCGCCCTCGCGGCCGTAGCCGGACTCCTTGTAGCCGCCGAACGGGCTCGTGGGGTCGAACTTGTTGAAGGTGTTCGTCCAGACGACACCGGCGCGCAGCTTGTCGGCGACCGCGAGCACGCGGGCGCCCTTGTCGCTCCAGATGCCGGCCGAGAGGCCGTAGGGCGTGTTGTTCGCCTTCGCGATCGCCTCGTCGGGGGTGCGGAACGTCAGCACCGACAGCACCGGCCCGAAGATCTCCTCGCGGGCGATCGTCGACGACGCCTCGACGCCGGTGACGACGGTCGGCGGGAACCAGTAGCCCTGCGCGGGCAGCTCGCACGCGGGCGCCCAGCGCTCGCCGCCCTCGGCCTCGCCCTGGTCGACGAGCCGGGTGATGCGCTCGAGCTGCTCGGAGGAGTTGATGGCGCCGACGTCGGTGTTCTTGTCGAGCGGGTCGCCGAGCCGCAGCGTCGCCATGCGCTCCTTGAGCCGCTCGAGCACCGCGTCGTGCACGTTCTCCTGCACCAGCAGTCGGCTGCCGGCGCAGCACACCTGGCCCTGGTTGAAGAAGATGCCGTTGACGATGCCCTCGATGGCCTGGTCGAGCGGGGCGTCGTCGAAGACGATGTTGGCGCCCTTGCCGCCGAGCTCGAGGGTGAGCTTCTTGTCGGTCCCGGCGATCGCCTTCGCGATCTCGCGGCCGACGGCGGTGGAGCCGGTGAACGCGACCTTGTCGACGTCGGGGTGGCGCACGAGCGCCGCGCCGGTGTCGCCCGCGCCGGTCAGCAGGTTGACGACACCGGCGGGCAGGCCCGCCTGCTCGCAGATCTCGGCGAACAGCATCGCCGTGAGCGGCGTCGTCTCGGCGGGCTTCAGCACCACCGTGTTGCCGGCGGCGAGCGCCGGGGCGACCTTCCACGCGAGCATCAGCAGCGGGAAGTTCCACGGGATGATCTGCGCGGCCACGCCGTGCGGCTGCGGAGCGGCGCCGAGGCCGACGTAGTCGAGCTTGTCGGCCCATCCGGCGCAGTGGAAGAACCACTGGGCGACGAGCGGCACGTCGGCGTCGCGCGTCTCCTTGATGGGCTTGCCGTTGTCGAGCGACTCGGCGACCGCGAGCTCGCGCGCCCGCTCCTGCAGGATGCGAGCGATGCGGAACAGGTACTTGCCCCGGTCGCGGCCCGACATCGGGCCCCAGACGGTGCGGAACGCGGTGCGCGCGGCGGTGACCGCGGCATCCACGTCGCCCTCGTCGGCGGTCGCGAACATGGCGATCTGCTGCTCGGTCGAGGGCGAGATCGAGGCGAACGGGGTGCCGCCGCCCGCCACCCACTCGCCGCCGATCCAGAGTCGGTACTCGTCGCGCAGCTGCAGGATGGACGTCGACTCGGGAGCCGGCGCGTAGTCGAGGAATGCCATGGGGTGCCTCAGTCGATCGTGACGTAGTCGGGGCCGGAGTAGCGGCCGGTGGTGAGCTTCTGGCGCTGCTGCAGCACGTCGTTGAGCAGGCTGGATGCGCCGAAGCGGAACAGGTGCGGGTCGAGCCAGGCCTCGCCGCAGGTCTCTGCGACCGTGACGAGGTACTTGATGGCGTCCTTCGCGGTGGAGATGCCGCCGGCGGGCTTCACGCCGATCCGCTCCCCCGTGAGCCGCTCCCAGTCGCGCACGACCTGCAGCATGAGCAGCGTCACCGGCAGGGTCGCGGCGGGCTGCACCTTGCCGGTGGAGGTCTTGATGAAGTCGCCGCCCGCGAGGATCGACAGCCACGACGCGCGGCGCACGTTGTCGTAGGTGACGAGCTCGCCGGTCTCGAGGATCACCTTGAGGTGGGCGTAGCTGCCGTCGTCGCGGCGGCACGCCTCCTTGGTGAGCACGATCTCGTCGAAGACCTTGCCGTAGTTGCCCTCCAGGAACGCGCCGCGGTCGATCACCATGTCGATCTCGTCGGCACCGGCGGCGACGGCGTCGCGGGTGTCCTGCAGCTTCACCGGCAGGCTCGCGCGGCCGGCGGGGAACGCCGTGGCGACGGCGGCGATGTTGATGCCGTCGTCCCTACCCGCGCTCCAGGCCGAGCCGAGCGCCTCCCTCGCGTTGCCGACCATGTCGCCGTAGACGCAGACGGCCGCGGGCCGAGGGGTCGAGGGGTCGGATGCGTCCGGCACGAGCGCCTTCGCGACGAGCGAGTGCACCTTGCCGCGGGTGTCGGCGCCCTGCAGGGTCGTGAGGTCGATCATGCGGATGACGAGGTCGAGCGCCGCCTGCTTGGAGGTCGTCTTGATCGAGCGGGTGCCGAGCCCCGCCGCGCGAGCCTCGAGCCCGACGGCGTCGACGGTCGGGAGACCCTCGAGGTGCTGCCGGAGCGCGACCTCCGAGAGGTCGCTGCCGAGCAGCTGGACGGCGCGCTCTGCGGGCGCGAGCGCTGCGCTGGGTGTGGTCACGCTGATCCTTCTGTCCGCCGCGGTGCGGGTGTCTCCGCCAGGGGTGTCGCGGCTTGGGGTGCAGGGCAGTCTACCGGCCGCACCGATGACGCGGCCCTCGCCGTCACGCCCTCGCGGCGGTGATGATGTCGCGGGTCTGCTCGACGTCGCGACCCATCTGCGCGACGAGCTCGTCGAGGCTCTCGAAGCGGTGCATGGGGCGCACGAACTCGACGAGCTCCAGCGCGATGGGCCGGTCGTAGAGGTCGAGGTCGATGTCGAGCAGGTACGCCTCGACCGTCTTGGCGGCGACGCCGTCGAAGGTGGGGTTGTCGCCGATGGAGACGGCCGCGGCGAAGGTGCCGGCGTCGATGTGGGCGACTGCCGCGTAGACCCCGTCGGCGGGGATGAAGCCCTCCACCGGCGCGCCCAGGTTGGCGGTCGGATAGCCGAGCGCGCGGCCGCGCTGGAAGCCGCGCACGACGTCGCCGCGCAGCACGTGGCGGCGGCCGAGCATGCCGTTGGCCTCGTCGATGCGGCCGAGCGCGAGCGCCTCGCGGATCCAGGTGCTGGACACCCGACGGCCGTCGGCGAAGCAGATGTCGTCGATCGACTCGACGCGTGCGCCTCTGGGCTCGGCCAGCTCGCGCAGCATGGCCGCGTCGCCGGCACCCCGGTGGCCGAAGCGGAAGTCGTCGCCCACGAGCAGCACGCGCCCGCCGAGGCCGTCGAAGAGCACGCGCTCGGCGAACTCCTGCGCGGGCTGCGCGGCTGTCTCCGCGGTGAAGGGGATCACGACGACGCGGTCGGCGCCCGCGGCGCGCAGCAGCTCGACCTTGTGCGCGAGCGAGACGAGCGGCAGCGGGGCGCGGTCGGGTCTCACGACCTCGAGCGGGTTGCGGTCGAACGTGACGACCGTCGTCGACAGCCCGTCGGGCTCGGCGAGCGCGCGCAGCTGCTGGATGATCCGCTGGTGGCCGATGTGCACCCCGTCGAACTTGCCGATCGTGATGGCGGAGGGGACGGGCTCGAGCTCGTCGATCCAGGCCATGCCGCCGCTCATGCCGCGACCCGCTCGCGGCTCGCGCGCAGCCACCACAGGCCGAGGAACGGCAGCACGGCTGGGATGAAGAGGTAGCCCATGCCGTACCGGCTCCACACTGTGTCATGCGCGAACAGCTCGGTCGCGGCGAGCGAGAGCGTGCCGACGACCAGCACGCCGACCAGCTCGAAGCAGACGGCCGCGAGCGCGACCCTGCGCCACGCATCCCCTGGCATGGCCAGCGCGACCGTCGCCAGCACGTAGACGACGGCGGCGACGGCGCTCAGCGCGTACGCGAGCGGCGCCTCCTCGAAGCGCTGCACGATCTGCACGAACGAGCGGCCGGTCGCCGCCATGGCCAGCACCGCGTACACCGCGACGAGGACTCGGCCGATCCCGGCATGCTTGCGCTCGCTCATCGGATCGATCCTAATCCCCGCGCGCGGGGCCGACCGCGTCACGCGATCTGCACGAACCAGATCTGGTGCATCCGGTACACCATGACCGCGACCGCGAGGATGCCGACTCCCACGACGAGCGTCGCCCACTCCCCCTTCTTGTCGACGAGCGCCCACAGGACCGCAGCCGGCGGGATCATGAGCGCCGTGATGAGGTAGGTCCAGTACTCGAGCAGGTCGCCGGTCGGGCCTGCGCCCACGAGCGGCGCGATCACCGATGCGACCGTCTGCACGATGAGCGAGAGCATCGTGATCGCGGCGCCCGCGAACACGAAGTCGTTGAAGGGCTTGCGCGCGAGCCCGACGACCGCCACCGCCGCCCCGATCACGCCGAGCGCGATGGCCTGCGCGAGCATCAGCCAGCTGATCATGCGGTGCCCTCGGATGCGGTCGGGAAGTTCGTGACCGGCAGCAGCCTGCGCCCGTTGACGCGGGCGATGCCGACGAGCC
>JBAZPY010000065.1:0-7271 GCA_041645515.1 Agrococcus sp. | reverse complement strand
GTGGACGGCCTCTGGCGGGTGCGCGAGTTCGCCTATGACGTCGTGCTGCTCGACGTCATGATGCCGGGCATGAGCGGCTACCGCGTCTGCCAGACGATGCGCGCCGAGGGGATCTGGACGCCCGTGCTCTTCCTCACCGCGAAGGACGGCGAGTGGGACGAGGTCGAGGGGCTCGACACCGGCGGCGACGACTGGCTCACGAAGCCCTTCTCGTTCCCGGTGCTCGTCGCGCGCATCCGGGCACTCGTGCGCCGCGGCGGCCGCGAGCGGCCCGTGGTGCTCGAGGCCGGCGACCTGCGGCTCGACCCGGCGGCGCGCACGGTGCACCGGGGCGACGTGAGGCTCGAGCTGAGCGCGAGGGAGCTCGCCGTGCTCGAGCTGCTCATGCGGCGGCGCGGCGAGGTCGTCACGAAGCGCGAGCTGCTCGACGACGTCTGGTCGGACGACTTCGAGGGCGACCCGAACATCGTCGAGGTCTACGTCGGCCGCATCCGCCGGAAGGTCGACCGCCCGTTCGAGCGGGAGGCGATCGAGACCGTGCGCGGGTCCGGATACCGGCTGGCGGCCGACGGTGGCTGAGCGCACGCCGGCCGGTTCGCGCGTGCGCCGCGGCGCATCCATCCGGCTGCGGATCATGGCCGCGGCGCTCGCGATCGTCGCGGTCGCGCTCACCGCCGGGGCGGTGACGCTCGTGTGGACGCTCGAGCGGATGCTGCAGGCCTCGGTCGCCGAGCAGCTCGCCGACGAGCTCGACGCCCTCGCCCAGGGCGTCGACCAGGGCACGATCCAGACCGCCGCGCTCGTGCAGCGCGACGACGACGTGCTCGTCGCCCTGCGGTCGGAGGCGGGCGTCATCGTCAACGCGGACCCCGCGGCGTCGGTGCCCGTGCCGGCCGGGCCCGAACCGGTGGTGTCGACGGTCGACGGCGAGCGCTACGTCGTCGTCGCGGTCGACGTCGCCGCCGGCACGATCGTGGTCGCGCGCTCCCTCGGCTCGGTCGACGACGCCGTGCGCTCGGCCACCGCGCTGCTCGCGGTCGCGGTGCCGCTCGCCGTCATCCTGGTCGGCACCGTCGTGTGGATCGTCGTCGACCGCGCGCTCGCACCCGTCGACCGGATGCGCGCCGAGGTCGACGGGATCGACGCGACCGGCCTCGACCGGCGCGTGCAGACCACGAGCCGAGGCGACGAGCTCGACCGGCTCGCGGCGACGATGAACCGCATGCTCGCGCGCGTCGAGGACGGCGCCCGGTCGCGGCAGCGCTTCGTGTCGGATGCGTCGCACGAGCTGCGGTCGCCGCTCGCGACCATGCGGCAGTTCGCCGAGCTGTCGCGCACCCACCCCGGATCGGTGGCGCCCGGTGAGCTCGCCGACGTCGTGCTGCAGGAGGGCGAACGGATGCACGGCATCGTCGAGGCCCTGCTGCTGCTCGCGCGGCTCGACGAGCACGCGGGCGCGCAGCGGGGACCGGTCGACCTCGACGACCTCGCGCAGGCGGAGGTCGAGCGCGTGCGCGCGCTCGGCCGGGCGGTCGACGGCGCCGCCGTGCGCGTCGCTCCGGTGGTCGGCGATGCCCGGCTGCTGGGTCGCGCGTGCCGAAACCTCGTCGACAACGCGCTGCGGCACGCGCGGGACCGGATCGCGCTCGGGTCGATGGTGCGCGAGGGCCGGGCGATGCTCTGGGTCGACGACGACGGCGCGGGCGTGCCCGAGGAGCACCGGGAGAGGGTGTTCGAGCGGTTCGTGCGGCTCGACGAGGCACGTGCCCGCGACGACGGGGGCTCGGGGCTCGGCCTCGCGATCGTGCGCGAGGTGGCGCGGGCGCACGGCGGCGACGCCTGGGTGACGTCCGCCCCGTCGGGCGGTGCGCGCTTCGTGCTCGAGCTGCCGGTCGCGCCCGGTGGCCCCGCCGAGCGCCCGATGCGCTGAATCCGCGTTCAGGATCGTTCAGAGTCGCGTCAGCGCCCGACGGGGAGTGTGGTGGTCATGGACGAGCAGACTCCCAACAACCCGCAGCCCGAGCCGAACGAGCCGGAGGGCCCCTTCGCCGCGAACGACCCGGCACCCCGCAACCCGGCCACACCGAGCGATGCGGATGACGCATCCGCGACCGCCGCGTACGACACCCAGCCGGCACCGGCGCGCAAGCGCGGCGGCGGCATCCTCAAGCCGATCCTCATCGGCTCCGCCGCCGCCGCCGTCGTGCTGGCCGTCGCCGGTGTCGGCATGTCGATCGCAGACGCGGTCGACGACGGCGACGACCCGTCGCCCTCTGCATCGGCGAGCGAGCCCGCGCAGTCCGGTGCGCCCGCTGCGACGCCCGCTGCGACGCCCGGCCCCTCCGCGGGCGTCGACGACCGCGGCGGTGACCGCGACGGCCGCGGCGACGACGACGACCGCGAGGACAACGGCCCCTCCGGGCCGGGCGCGGGCGTCGTCTCCTCCGAGCCGACGGATTTCGTCGCGGCGCTCGAGGCCGCCGTCCGCGCGGCCGGCGGCGGCTCGGCGACGAGCATCGAGGTGGAGCGCGACGGCTGGAAGGTCGACGTGCGCCTCGACGACGGCAGCGACGTCGACGTGCGCGTGCCCGTCTCGGGCGAGCCGCTCGTGCGCGCCGACGACGACGACGACCGGTCGAGCGACGCACCGCTCGACCCGGCGCGCGTGGCCGACATCAGCGCGGCGGCGATCGCCGCGGCCGGCGGCGGCACCGTGGCGTCGATCGAGGCCGAGGACGACGACCGGGTGCGCTTCGAGGTCGAGGTGCTCCAGTCGGGCGACGACGTCGACGTCGACCTCGCCGACGACCTCTCGGTCGTCGCCGTCGATCGCTGATCCATCCCTCAGGGGTGGTCACGACACGCCGCCCATCGCCGGTGGGTGGTCACGACACGCCGCGCCCCTTGTCAGCGGGCGCGGCGTGTCGTGGCCACCCGACTCGTCGCGGCGCGCCGCGACCCGCGCCGGCGCAGGAGCTCAGCCCGCGCCGCCCAGGAAGCGCTCCAGCAGGCCGGTGACGACCGCGGGCTGCGCGGAGTGCACCCAGTGGCCCGCGCCCTTCACCGTGACGCGCCGCACGCGAGGGAAGCGCGCCTCCATCGCCTCCCGGTACTCGTCGCGCACGTAGTCCGAGTCTGCGCCGGCGATCCACAGCACCGGGCCGTCGTAGACGGCGTCGGTCTCGGGCCAGCCGCGCAGCTCGTCGAGGTCGCGGCGCAGCACCTCGAGGTTGGGCAGCCAGCGCCAGCCGTCGCCATCGCGCCGGAGGTTGGTGAGCAGGAAGGCGCGCACGCCATCATCCGGGACCGCCTCTGCGAGCGCGGCGTCGGCGTCGGACCGCGAGTCGATCGCGTCGAGGTCCATGCCGAGCATGGCGTCGATGAAGCCGCGGAACTCGTCGCTGCCGCGGTACGCGATCGGCGAGACGTCGACCACGCAGAGCCGCTCCACGCGCTCCGGGTGCCGGAGCGCGGCGAGCATGGCGGCCTTGCCGCCCATCGAGTGGCCGACGAGCGCTGCCGGCTCGTCGATGAGGCCGGCGACCGCATCCGCCATCTCGACGTAGTCGAGCCGGCCCGTCCACGCGGAGCGGCCGTGGTTCGGCATGTCCACGAGCGTCACACGGTGCCGGTGGGCGAGCGCCTTCGCGATCTGCGTCCAGTTCTTGCCCTGCCCGAAGAGGCCGTGGCAGAAGGCGACCGGGGAGCCGTGCGTGCCGAGCCTGGTGGTGTGCAGCGCGCCGGTCGTCATGCGTCCACGCTATCGGCGGCGGATGCGTGGGCCCGGCTCAGGCGGTCACCGTCTCGAGGCGGGACGCACGGCGGCCCTGCGCCCGCGAGATGGCGACCATGCCGGCGGCCACGAGCAGCACCGTCGCGGCGACGATCACGCTCATGATGGCGACGCCGGCGTAGCCGTTCGCGTGCGTGGCCGGATCGAGGAACGGATACGGGTACCACCACGATCGGCCGCTCGCCTGGTCGGGCGTGAAGGGTCCCCGCAGCAGCGTGTACGCGAGCCAGGCGATCGGGAAGATCGCGACCACCCGGAGATCGGCGAAGCGCACCTCCCGCTTGGCGGAGCTCAGCAGCCAGTCGGCCAGCATCCACAGCGGCGCGATGAGGTGCAGCACCTCGTTCGACCAGCCGAGCGTCGCCCCCTGCGGCAGCTCGATGCCGCGCAGCAGCGTGTTGTAGACGATGCCCGTGACGACCATGTAGGTCGCCGCGCACAGCAGCAGCACGTCGAAGCGTCGCCCGATGCGCGGCCGGCCGAGCTGCGCGGCCACCAGCACGGCCAGCACGACGCCCGCGATGATGTTCGACTCGATCGTGAAGAAGCTGAAGAAGTTCAGCAGGTCGAGCGGGATCGACGCGTCGCCGCGCGCCGTCCAGAACGTGATGCTCGTGACGAGCTGGCCGACGATCGCCGCCAGGATCGCGAGGGCGGTGATCGCCCGGCCCACGAGCAGGAATCGGCGGATGGGCGAGGCCTGCGTCGTCGTGGTCGACATGCGCGCTCCCGGGGCTGGGCACATCCGGAGCGGCGCCCCAGCGGTCACCGCGATCCTAACCGCGCGTCGCGGTGCTCCCGGCGCTATCGCGGCTCGGCCGAGGTGACCTCGAACCCGGCCCGGTCGACCCGGCGGTGGAAGCGCATCCCTGCGAGGCCGCCGAGCACGGCGCCGATGAGCGCCACGATCGCGACGACGACGGCGGAGATGATCGCGGCGGTCGTGGCCTGGTCCTCGGGCAGCGGCAGCGTCGGCATCGCGCTCGGCGGCAGCGCGAAGTTCTGGCCCGCGACGAGGCCGATGAGCGCCGCGACGATGGCGATGACCACCGCCCAGGCCCAGACCGCGACGCCCTGCTTCGCGCCGTCGAACCGCGCCATGCGGCCGGCGACGTAGCCGCCGCAGTAGTAGCCGATGAACCAGATGACCAGCAGGATGACGATGCCCCAGATGCCGGTCGACTGCAGGTTCTGCTGCGCATCCTCGACGGCGTCGCCGATGCCGCCCGACAGCGAGGCGATCAGCGCCGCGATGGCAGCGGCGAGCGCGCTGAGCAGCACGACGGCGCCGGTGGCCGTGAGCCAGCCGAAGAATGCGGAGCCGATCTTGACGCCGCCGAAGCGCTCGCGCTCGCGCGCGACCACGGTCTCGCGGTCGTGCCGCACGTCGGCCGCCGGCGCGGCCTCGGTGCGGCGGCGCTCGCGGTCGTCGGCGACACCGTCGCGATCGCGATCCTGCGCGACGCGCTCGTGGCGGTCGGCGACGCCGTCGCCGTCACGGTCGGCGGTCACATCGTGACGCTGGGTGGCAGCTTCGGACGCGCCCTGGCGGTCGGCGTCGGGGACGTAGGGCTGGCTCCTGGGGGTGGAGTCGTTCGGGTTTGCGGTGCTCATGGCTTCTCCTCGATCGCTCACGACGTCGTGCTCGAGAGGGTGCCGCTCGCGGCGCCCTGTACCCCAGTATCCGTCGGGACGGCCCGCTCGGCCTGTTCTCCTAGGGGACATCCAGCATCCGCCGCCCTGGCGTATGCGAGCTAGCGGAGCAGCGACGCGAGGCTGGGGATCGGGATGAACGGCATGTACTCGTCCCAGCCGAGCAGGAACGAGAACAGCACGTGGATGAGCGGTGCCGAGATCGCGCTGAGCAGCAGGTAGAGGAGCGTCCGCCTCCACGGGAGTCGGAAGACGATCGGCGGCAGCAGGATCGTGACGAGCGCCGGCACCGGGTAGTAGATCCACCAGGGCAGGCCGAGCGCCGTCGCGCCGTACTTGCCGAACAGCATGCCGAGCACGACCACGATGGCGGAGACGACCAGCACCGCGCGGCGCCGCCGGACGAACAGCGCGCGCCCGAGCACGAGGCGGAGCATGCCGATGAACAGCGCGAGCGACGCGACGATCATCACCGGGAAGTGCCAGTCGGAGTCGATGGCGGCTCCTCCCGCTCGACGGCGGGACGAGCATCCCGGTGGTCGTGACGCTACCCGGTGCGGGCGGGGCCCGGATGCGCACGCGACGACGAGAGCGGACGTGTCGCGGGTGATGCACCTAGCCAACGCCGCGCATGCGGAGTAAACTTGAGCCGACACCACTCAAGTTTGGATCGATGGGGGAATCGATGGCACGAATGGGGGGCATGATGCCCGGCCAGGAGGATCAGCGGTCGGCGCTCGAGCAGTTCGGCACCGACCTGACGGAGCTGGCCCGCTCCGGGAAGCTCGATCCGGTGATCGGCCGCGACGCCGAGATCCGGCGCATCAGCCAGGTGCTCTCGCGGCGCACGAAGAACAACCCGGTGCTCATCGGCGAGCCCGGCGTCGGCAAGACCGCCGTCGTCGAGGGGCTCGCCCAGCGCATCGTGGCGGGCGACGTGCCCGAGAGCCTCAAGGGGAAGGCGCTCGTCGCGCTCGACGTCAACGCGATGATCGCGGGCTCGAAGTACCGCGGCGACTTCGAGGAGCGCATGAAGAACGTGCTCGCCGAGATCGCGAAGGCCGAGGGGCGCATCGTCACGTTCATCGACGAGCTGCACATCATCATGGGCGCCGGCGCGGCCGAGGGCAGCCAGGGCGCGAGCAACATGCTCAAGCCCATGCTCGCGCGCGGCGAGCTGCGCCTCATCGGTGCGACGACGCTCGACGAGTACCGCGAGTTCATCGAGAAGGACGCGGCCATGGAGCGCCGCTTCCAGCAGGTCTACGTCGGCGAGCCGAGCGTCGAGGACACCGTCGCGATCCTGCGCGGGCTCAAGGAGCGGTACGAGGCGCACCACAAGGTGACGATCGCCGACAGCGCGCTCGTCGCTGCCGCATCCCTCTCGAACCGCTACATCACCGCCCGCCAGCTGCCCGACAAGGCGATCGACCTCATCGACGAGGCCGCGAGCCGGCTGCGCATGGAGATCGACTCGGCGCCCACCGAGATCGACCAGCTGCGCCGCACCGTCGACCGCATGGAGATCGAGCGGCTCGCGCTCAAGCGCGAGCGCGACGACGCCTCGAAGGAGCGCCTCGCCGCCCTCGAGGAGAGCCTCGCGGCGCAACGTGCCGAGCTGGCCGAGCTCGACGCGCGCTGGCAGACCGAGCGCGCGAGCCTCAACCGCATCGGCGGCCTGCGCGAGCAGCTCGACGAGCTGCGCAGCCGGGCCGAGCGCGCCCAGCGCGAGGGCGACCTCGAGCGGGCGTCGCGCCTGCTGTACGGCGAGATCCCGCAGATCGAGCGGCAGCTGAAGGACGCGGAGGCGACGGCCGCCGAGGCG
>JBAZPY010000064.1:0-7295 GCA_041645515.1 Agrococcus sp. | reverse complement strand
ACGATCCGCACGAGCTCGCCGCGGCGCTGCGGTCGATGCCCGTCGCGATGACGATGATCGAGGGGGATCCGGTCTTCGAAGCCTGAGCGGAGGGATGCGATCATCGACGCAGGCGAAGGAGCTCTCGATGCGCGATCGGATCACCCTGCGGTTCATGGCGGCCCCCACGGATGCCGCCCACGACGGCGGCACGGTGCAGGCGGGCCGGGTGCTCGAATGGATCGACAAGGCCGGCTTCGCGTGCGCCGCCGGCTACTCGGGCTCCTACTGCGTCACCGCGTACGTCGGCAACGTGCACTACACGGCCCCCATCCGTCCCGGCAGCCTCATCGAGGCGACCGCCCGCATCACGCACACGGGCCGCACGAGCATGCACGTGTTCGTGACGGTCGAGGCGGCCGACCCGCGCACCGGGGAGTTCGAGGTCGCGCTCGACTGCCTGCTCGTGTTCGTCGCCGTCGACGACCGGGGCAAGGGGAAGGAGGTGCCGCCGTGGCGGCCGCGGACGAGCGACGACGAGCTGCTCGCGCGCGGCAGCGAGGAGCGCATCGAGGCGCGGGGGCGCATCCACGACCTGCACACCGCGATCGCGTTCTCGGCCGAGATGACGACGCCCGCCGAGACCTTCCGCTTCCTCGCCAACCCCACCGACGTCAACTGGGGCGGCAACGCGCACGGCGGCATCGTGATGCGCTGGATCGACGAGACGGCGACCGCGTGCGCCGCGGGGTTCTCCGGCGCCGATCCCGTCGCGGTGTACACCGGCGGCATCCACTTCTACCGGCCCATCCACATCGGCCACATCGTCGAGATCGAGACGAGGCTGCTCCACACCGGGCCGCACTCGATGCACATCCTCGCCCGCACCCGCACGGGCGATCCCCGCTCGGGAGAGCTCGAGCTCGCCACCCAGTGCATGTCGGTCTACGTCGTGCGCGGCGCCGACGGCGACGCGATCGCCCTGCCCCAGCTCGAGCTGCGCTCGGAGGCCGACCGGGCGGCCGACGCGCAGGTGCGCGAGATCGTGGCCGAGCGCGCCGAGCTGCCGCCGCTGCCGGTGCCGCGGCGCCCATGACGCCGATTCGTCGGGGTGCCTGATCCGACAGCGGATGCGTCGGGTCGTTGTGGATGCGGCACAAGCGCCGCCGGGCGGGCGCGGGGCCCGCTTGCGGTCGTGACCAAGCCCCGTGCGGGCCCTCCCGGACGCGCCTACCGTGGGGGCGCATCCGTACTCGTTGGGGGAACCATGGCCGACCGCACCGCATCCGCCCGCCTCGACCGTCGCCAGCGCGCGCGCGCCGAGGAGCGCCCGCGCCAGCTCGGCAAGGTCGACGTCGAGTGGCTCGGCCGTGACCTGCTGGGCACCTGGGCGGAGCGACGCCTGGCCGCTCGCCGGAAGGTCGCCGACCCCCGGTACCAGCGCATCGACGACCTGACGATGGCCGACCACCGCGAGCGCACGCTCGGCCAGCTGCGTGCCCTCGTCGACGACGGTGCCGTGCTCGCCGCGTTCCCCGCGAGGCTCGGCGGCAGCGACGACCACGGCGGCAACATCGCTGGCTTCGAGGAGCTCGTGCTCGCCGATCCGAGCCTGCAGATCAAGTCCGGCGTGCAGTACGGCCTGTTCGGCGCCGCGGTGCTGCACCTGGGCACCCAGCACCACCACGACACCTTCCTGCCGCCGATCATGCGCTTCGAGATCCCCGGCGCGTTCGCCATGACCGAGACCGGGCACGGCTCCGACGTCGCCTCGATCGGCACGACCGCCACCTACGACGCGGAGACCGAGGAGTTCGTCATCCACACGCCGTTCCGCGGCGCCTGGAAGGACTACCTCGGCAACGCGGCGCTGCACGGGCGCGACGCGGTGGTCTTCGCGAAGCTGATCACGAGCGGCGTCGACCACGGCGTGCATGCCTTCTACGTGCCGCTGCGCGACGAGTCCGGCGCCTTCCTGCCGGGCATCGGCGGCGAGGATGACGGCTACAAGGGTGGCCTGAACGGCATCGACAACGGCCGCCTGCACTTCACGAACGTGCGCATCCCGCGCACGAACCTGCTCAACCGCTACGGCGACGTCGCCCCCGACGGCACGTACTCCAGCCCGATCGAGAGCCCGGGTCGCCGCTTCTTCACGATGCTCGGCACCCTCGTGCAGGGCCGCGTCTCGCTCGACGGCGCCGCCGTCGTCGCGCAGCAGGCGGCGCTGGCGATCGCCATCCGCTACGGCACCGAGCGCCGGCAGTTCAACGCCTCGAGCGACGCGCAGGAGGAGGTGCTGCTCGACTACCGCAGGCACCAGCGGCGTCTGTTCACGCGGCTGGCGAAGGCCTACGCCCAGACCTACGCGCACGCGACCCTGCTGACGAAGTTCGACGGCGTCTTCTCCGGCCGCACCGACACCCCGGAGGAGCGCGAGGACCTCGAGACGCTCGCCGCGGGGCTCAAGTCGCTCTCCACCTGGCAGGCGCTCGACACGCTGCAGGAGGCGCGCGAGGCATGCGGCGGCGCCGGCTTCCTCGGCGAGAACCGGCTCGTGCAGCTGCGCGCCGACCTCGACGTCTACGCCACCTTCGAGGGCGACAACACGGTGCTCCTGCAGCTCGTCGGCAAGCGGCTGCTCGGCGACTTCGCGAAGCAGTTCAAGGGCGCGTCGAAGGCCGACATCGCCCGCTTCGCCGCCGACCAGTTCTTCGACCGCGCGACCGCGCTCGTGGGCCTGCGCACGCTCGGGCAGGACGTGCGCGACCTGCGCCGCGTGCAGAACGCATCCGTCGCCATCCGCGACCGCGACTTCCAGCGCGACATGCTCGAGGACCGCGTCGAGACCATGGTCGCCGAGATCGCGGGCCGGCTGCGCCACGCGCCGCGCGACCAGGAGAAGGCGGCCGCCGCCTTCAACGCCGAGCAGCACGAGCTGATCGAGGCTGCGCGCGCGTGGGTCGAGCTGCAGCAGTACGACGCGCTCGACGAGGCGGTCGAGCGGATGCCCGAGGCGACGAAGAAGGTCATGACGCACGTGCGCGACCTGTTCGCGCTCACCGTGATCGAGGAGCACGCCGCGTGGCACCTCGAGAACGGTCGCCTCTCGGCCGCCCGATCGAAGGCCGTCACCTCGACCATCGAGCGGCTGCTGCAGAAGCTTCGCCCGCACGCGCTCGACCTCGTCGCCGCCTTCGGGCTCCGCGACGAGCACCTGCGCGCGAAGATCGCGACCGGGGCCGAGGGCGAGCGGCAGGCGGAGGCGATCGCCTACTACGACGCGCTCCGCGTCTCCGGCGAGCTGCCCGTGCCCGAGAAGCAGGCCCGCATCGCCGCCGGCGGCGAGCGGGTCGCCGACGCGGGCGCCGCACCGCTGCCGCCCGAGGACGTCGTGGCGATGGACCACGACCTCGGGCCGGTGGACGAGGCGGTGGACGAGGCGGTCGACGCGCGCTGAGCGCCGCGCGCGCGAGGGGAGGCCCGGACGGGCCTCCCCTTCGTCGTGCCACCCCGCCCAGGGCATCCATCCGCGACCCATAGGTCGTATTCAGCATGCGGCATTGCGTACGCCATACGCTGTGAGCATCCGGGGTCGGGAGCGATGGAGGCTCCCGACCCGCACCGGCTGGGAAGTCGCCGCCGAGCCCGAGAGGGGCCCACATGACCACGATGACCGCCGGGGCACTGCGCTCCACGATCCCCGCCAGCGAGCAGGCCTCCCGCGCCGAGCGCGCCGACTTCCGCGTCGTCGCGAAGGCCGTCCGCGACGCCGGCCTGCTCGAGCGCCGCGTCGGCTTCTACGTGGGCGTCATGGCCGTCCTCGGCGTCGCCCTCGTCGGCCTGCTGGTCGGATCGTTCCTGCTCGGCGGCAGCTGGTTCCAGCTGCTCATCGCCGCGGGCCTCGGCATCGTGCTCACCCAGATCGCCTTCATCGCCCACGAGGCCTCGCACCGCCAGGTCCTGAGGTCCGGGCCCGCGAACGACCGCCTCGGGCGCATCCTCGCCGCCGGCGTGGTCGGCATCAGCCACCAGTGGTGGATGACGAAGCACTCCCGCCACCACGCGAACCCGAACCAGATCGGCCGCGACCCGGACATCGACATCGACACGATCTCGTTCCTGCCGAGCGACGCCAAGAAGGCCCGCGGGATCCAGCGCTGGGTCACGCAGCGCCAGGGCTGGCTGTTCTTCCCGCTGCTCACCTTCGAGGGCGCGAACCTGCACGTGCGCTCGATCATGACGCTGCTCGAGCGCCGGCCGGTCGTCGGCCGCTGGCTCGAGCTGAGCCTCATCGCAGTGCGCTTCGGCGTGCTCATCACCTTCCTGCTCCTCGTCATGCCGCCGCTCATGGCGCTCGCCTTCCTCGGCGTGCAGCTCGCCGTCTTCGGCATCGGCATGGGCGCGTCCTTCGCGCCGAACCACAAGGGCATGCCGACCGTCAGCCGCGACGCGAAGCTCGACTTCTTCACCAAGCAGGTGCGCACCTCCCGCAACATCCGCGGCTGGGGCATGAGCACGCTCATGGGCGGCCTCAACTACCAGGTGGAGCACCACCTGTTCCCGAACATGGCCCGCCCGCACCTGCGCGCGGCGAGCGAGATCGTCCGAGCGCACTGCGCGACCCACAACATCCCCTACACCGAGACCGACCTGGTCGGCGCCTACGCATCCGTCATCCGGTACCTGAACCGCGTGGGCCTCGCCGCCCGCGACCCGTTCGACTGCCCGATGCTCGACGCGCGCCGGTGAGCAGAGCCGGCACCCGCTCCCGGAGGCCGATCCGCCACGCGCTCGCCGCCGTCCACTGGTGGCTGAGCCCGTGGCGGCTCGTGCGCGAGCAGCCGCCGTACGACGGACCGCGGCTGCTGATCGGCGCACCGCACACCTCCAACCGCGATTTCGTGCTCATGCTCGCGATCTCGTGGGATGCGCGGCTGCCGGTGCGCTGGCTCGGCAAGCGCGAGCTGTTCCAGGGGCCCTTCGGCCGGCTCATGCACTGGCTCGGCGGCATCCCCGTCGACCGCGACGACCCCATCGGGCTCGTCGGACGCATCGTCGAGCTCGTGCGCGACGACCCGCACGCGGCGATCGTCGTGACCCCCGACGGCACGCGCAGCTCATCGCAGTGGAAGAGCGGCTTCTACCGGATCGCGCTCGAGTCCGGCCTGCCCGTCACGCTCGGCTGGGTCGACCGCGTCACCGGCACCACCGGCCTCGGCCCCACGTTCGCCATGACGGGCGACGTGCCCGCCGACATGGACCGCATCCGCGCCTTCTACGCCGGCAAGGTCGGCATCAACGCGGAGCGCACGACCGAGCCGCGGCTCGCCGACGAGGCGAGCCTCGCCGCCCGGCTCGCCGAGGAGCGCCGCCTACCCTGACGGACCGCGTGCGGCGGCTCTCTCGACCAGTCGCTGGCCGGCGCTGTCGCACAACGCAAGCCCGTCCGCCCCATCCCGCGGCGATCAGCGATCCCTGCCCGCTACGGCCGCGGATCTCGGCACTGGGGCTTGCGTTGTGCGTCGGGCGGCCGCGAAGCACCGACTCACCGCGCCCGCCCCGGGCGCGCCCCGGGCGCGCCCCGAGCCCGCGATCCCGCCGGCTCCACCCGCACAACGCAAGCCGGATGGCCCGATTCAGCGGGGAGCAGCGAGCAGCGTCCGCTGAGCCCGCGAGTCGCGCCGCCGAGGCTTGCGTTGTGCGGGAGGCCGCGGGGCGCCGATGCCAGGCCGCCCTGGCGCGGTGCCGCCGCCGGTGCGAGCATGAGGCCATGGACCAGAGCCCCGTGCACGAGATCAGCGAGACCGAGTGCCTCAAGCTCCTCGCGGCCTTCGAGTTCGGGCGCATCGCGTTCCGGGTCGGCGACGTGCTCGAGGTGTTCCCGGTCAACTATCATGCCGAGGGTCGCTCGATCACGTTCCGCACGGCGCCCGGCACCAAGCTCGCCGGGGCGCTGCTCGCCGACGACGTGGTGTTCGAGATCGATCACATCGGCGTGCGGGAGGCGTGGAGCGTCATCGGGCACGGCGCCGCCCGGCACCTCGAGTCGAGCGACGAGATCGCCGCTGCCGAGCGGCTGCCGATCCACCCCCTGATCCCCACGGTGAAGCGCGAGTACGTGCGCATCGACCTCGCCCGCGTCTCGGGCCGTCGATTCCACCGGCAGCCGGAGCCGGATGCGTCGACGGAGGCGCTCGTCGACTCGAGCGACTGACGCGGTCGGGCGCCGTCCCCTGGCCGCACCGGGAATGCCGGGTGCGGCGCGGCGCGTTAGACGAAGGTGACGGGTCGCGACCTCCGCGGCCGCAGCAGGGAGCATCCGCATGACGCAGCCGGCCGACTTCAGCACGAGCACGCTCGAGCAGCCCGATGGGGCGACGCTGACCGTCGGCATCCTGGGCGCGGGCAAGGTCGGCACCGCGCTCGCACGGCTGTCGCTCGCCGCCGGGCACCGCACGCTCATCGCAGCCTCGGGCATCCCTGAGCGCATCCGGCTGATCGCCGAGTACATGGCCCCGGGCGCCGAGGCGATGACGGCGGCGGATGCGGCCGCCGGCGCCGACGTCGTCATCCTGGCCCTGCCGCTCGGGCAGCACACACGGCTGCCGGTCGACGCGCTCGCGGGCAAGCTCGTGGTCGACGCCATGAACTACTGGTGGGAGACCGACGGCATCCGCGACGAGTTCGAGGACCCGTCGCGGCCGACGAGCGTGATCGTGCAGGAGTTCCTGCCGGCGTCGCGCGTCGTGAAGGCGTTCAACCACATGGGCTACCACGACCTCGCCGACTGGCCGCGGCCCGCGGGCAACCCGCAGCGTCGTGCGATCGCTGTCGCCGGCGACGCGCGAGCCGATGTCGACCTCGTCGCGCGACTGGTCGACGACTTCGGCTTCGATCCCGTCATCCTCGACTCGCTCGCCGACGGCCTGCGGCTGCAGCCCGGCTACCCGGCGTTCGGCGCGAACGAGGACGCCGCGACGCTGCGCGCGCGCATCGGCTGAGCACGAGGGGCCAGGGGCCGCTCAGGATCGCCCCACGAACGACGAAGCCCCCGCTCGGCGGGGGCTTCTCGTGGTGGCTCCGACGGGCGTCGATCCCGTGACCTCACGATTTTCAGTCGTGCGCTCTACCAACTGAGCTACAGAGCCAGGCTGGCGAGCCAGCCCTTGCACAAGGCCCTCTCTTTCGAGAGGGCCGAGGCAATGGCGACCCTGACGGGACTTGAACCCGCGACCTCCGCCGTGACAGGGCGGCGCGCTAACCAAACTGCGCTACAGGGCCATGCTGGTAGACCCATCGTACAGATCGAATCC
>JBAZPY010000063.1:0-7330 GCA_041645515.1 Agrococcus sp. | reverse complement strand
GTCCCGGCTCGGCGTGCTGTCCGGGACGCGCGAGCGGACAGCGGCCCAGTCGATGGTCGATGCGCTGTCGATCAAGATCGGCGGCCTCGGCGACCCCATCTCGAGCCTCTCCGGCGGCAACGCCCAGAAGGTCGTCTTCGGCAAGTGGCTGCTCACCGAGCCCGGCGTCGTGCTGCTCGACGACCCGACGAAGGGCGTCGACGTCGGCGCGAAGGCCGAGATCTACCGCATCATCCGGCGCCTCGCCGACGAGGGCGCCACCGTCATCATCAACTCGAGCGAGGACCGCGAGCTCGTGACCGTCTGCGACCGGGTGCTCGTGCTGTTCGAGGGCGCCGTGCGTGCAGAGCTCGTCGGCGACGAGATCACCGAGGAGCGGCTCGTGCAGGCCGCCCTCGTGATCGGCCAGGGTCAGCAGGCTGAGCGCGCGCACGGGGAGATCGCCCCGGAGGAGGCGCCATGACCGACACGAAGGTCGCCGCGATCGAGGAGCGCCGCCCGATCGGCGAGCGGCTCGGCCGCGTGCGCGTCGCCTCGTGGGCGACCGCCGCGCTGCTGATCGTCGCCGTGATCGCGGCCGTCGCGCTGCAGCCCAACCTGCTCAGCCCCTACGGCGTGGCCTCCACGTTCGCCACCTTCCTGCCGCTCGTGCTCGTCGCGGTCGCCCAGGCGATCGTCGTCATCGGCGGCGGCCTCGACCTGTCGGCCGGCGCGATCGTCGCGCTCTCGAGCGTCGTCGCCGTGCAGGTGATGCAGGGCCAGGACGGCAGCGTGCTGCTCGGCTTCCTCGCGGCCCTCGGCACCGGCCTGGCGTGCGGCATCGTCAACGGCCTCGTCGTCAGCCGCCTCCGACTGCAGCCGCTCATCGCGACGTTCGCCACGGCATCCGTCTTCTCCGGCCTCGCGCTGCTCGTGCTGCCGACGCCCGGCGGCACCGTGCCGGCGATGATCACCGGCACGTTCCGGCAGGCGGTGGGCGGCATCCCGGTGTCGGTGCTGCTCGTCGTGGCGGTCGCCGTCGGCTGGCTCGTGCTGCGCCAGCTGCGCATCATGCGGCACATCCGCGCGACCGGGGGCGGCCCAGCCGCCGCGTTCGCCTCGCTCGTGCCGGTCGCGGGCGCGCAGCTCGCCTCCTACGCGATCTGCGGGGTCATCTGCGGTCTCGCCGGCCTCGCCGTGCTCGGCAACTCCGGCTCCGGCGACCCGTTCATCGGCGGGGCGCTGGCCCTCAACTCGGTCGCGGCCGTGGTCGTCGGCGGCATCGCGCTCCGCGGCGGCATCGGCTCGCCGATCGGCGCCATCGCCGGCGCCATCACGCTCTCGCTCGCGTCCACGATCCTGTTCGCGCTCAACCTGCCCACGTCGTGGCGCGCGCTCGCCGCCGGCCTCGTCGTCATCCTCGCGCTCTCGCTCAGCGCGCTCGGCGCCCCGAGGAGGCAGCGATGAGCACGGCGACGACGAACCCGGCGGGCACGGACCCCGCGGGCACGGACCCGGCGGGCACGAACCCGGCGGGCACGGGTCGGACGGCGACGAGCCGCGCCGGCACGCTGCTGCGCGACCCCGTGGTGATCGCGGCGATCATCGCGATCCTGCTCGTCGTGGTCGGCGGCATCCTGAAGCCCGGCTTCGCCTCGCCCGACCAGATCGTGAACATGCTGCGGGTGGCCTCGTTCCTCGGCATCATCGCGATCGGGCAGACGATCGTGGTGCTCTCGGGCGGCGAGGGCATCGACCTCTCGGTCGGCACCGTCGCGACGCTCGGCGCGATCCTCGCGAGCCGCACCATGAACGGGTCGGATGCGCTCATCGTCCCGGGCGTGCTGCTCGCCCTCGTCGTCGCGGCCGCCATCGGGCTGGTGAACGGCCTCGGCATCGTGCTGCTGCGCATCCCGCCGTTCGTGATGACGCTCGGCATGCTCGGCGTCGTCGGCGGCCTCATCCTCGTCGTCACCGGCGGCGTCGCCGACGGCCGCGCGGCACCGGCGCTCGTGCAGCTCGTCAACGGCCGCGACGTGCTCGGCGTCCCCGGCATCCTGCTGGTGTGGGTGCTGCTCGCCGTCGTGGTGACGCTCGTGCTGCGCCGCACGACGTTCGGCATGCGGCTGTACGCGACCGGCGCGGGCCGCGAGGCCGCCCGGCTCTCCGGCGTCCCGGTCGGTCCCGTCACCGTGACCGCGTACGTGCTCAGCTCCGTGTTCGCGGCGCTCGGCGGCATCGCGATGGTCGGCTACTCGCAGCAGGTGTTCCTCAACCTCGCGAACGATCTGACGCTGCCGTCGATCGCGGCCGTGGTCATCGGCGGCACCCTCGTCGCCGGCGGCGTCGGCGGCTACCTCGGCAGCGCGGTGGGCGCGATCGTGCTCACCGTGCTCACCAGTCTCCTGACGACGCTCAGCATGCCCGAATGGGCGCGCATCGTCGTGCAGGGCGTCGTGCTCATCGCCCTGCTGGCGGTCTACGGCCGCCAGCGCAAGCTGCGGGCCTGAACCGCAGCCTCCGCTGCACCCCTTGATCGAGAGGATCCCCACCATGGCTCAGCGCCCCGTGCTCGGCGTCGGCATCGTCGGCGCCGGCTTCATCGGCGAGTTCCACGTGCGCTCATGGATCGGCGTGCGCGACGCGGATGTCGTCGCCGTCGCATCCCGCACCCGAGAGAGCGCCGCTCGGCTGGCCGGCATCGCCCAGGGGATCGGTGTCGGCGACGACGTCGTCGCCCACGACGACGTGCGCGCGCTCGTCCGCGACGACCGCGTCGACGCGGTGTGGGTGCTGACGCCCAACGACGTGCGGCTCGAGACGGTGCGCGCGATCGTCGAGGAGGTGCGAGCCGGCGCGAAGCTCACCGGCATCGCGATCGAGAAGCCGCTGGGGCGCACGGTCGCAGAGGCGACCGAGATCCTCGAGCTCGTCGAGTCCGTGGGCCTGTTGCACGCGTACCTCGAGAACCAGGTCTACTCGCCGGCCATCACGCGCGCCCACGACCTCGTCTGGCGCCGCGGCGCGAGCGAGGCGGGCAGCCCCTACCTCGCCCGCTGCGCCGAGGAGCACTCCGGGCCGCACAAGGCCTGGTTCTGGGACGGTGCCAAGCAGGGCGGCGGTGTGCTGAGCGACATGATGTGCCACTCCGTCGAGGCCGGCAGGTTCCTGCTCACCCCGCCCGGCGTCGACCCGGCCGACTGGCTGACGCCGGTGTCGGTGACCGCGAGCATCCAGTCGCTGAAGTGGGGCAGGCCCGCGTACGCGGAGCGGCTCATGGAGCTCTACCCCGGCGCGCCCGACTACCGCGAGCGGCCGAGCGAGGACTACGCGCGCGCCGCGTGGGAGTTCGTCAACGGCGACGGCGAGACGGTGATCGCCGAGGGCACGACGTCGTGGAGCTACGTGGGCGCGGGCCTGCGGCTCTCGTTCGAGCTGCTCGGGCCGGAGTACTCGATGCAGTCGGACACGCTCGCGACCGAGTCGAAGGTGTTCCTGTCGCGCGAGCTCGGGCAGCACGAGGGCGAGGACATGCTCGAGAAGCAGAACGCCGAGCAGGGGCTCATGCCGGTCGTCTCCGACGAGGCGGCCTCGTACGGCTACACGGGGGAGAACCGCCACGTGGCCGCGTGCTTCCGGCGCGGAGAGCAGCCCATGGAGTCACTGCGCAACGGCGTCGCCGTCGCGGAGCTGCTCATGGCCGCGTACCTGTCGGCGCAGACGGAGCAGACCGTGCGCTGGCCCGTCGACGTGGCGGCCTTCGTGCCAGATGTGGCGCAGGGCACCTGGAACCCGCGACGCTGAGCTCGGAGACCACGAAGAGCCAGGAGACAGCGAAGGCCCGCGCTCGCGCGCGGGCCTTCGTCACGAGTGCGGTCAGTCGTCGCGGCGGTCCATGGCGCGCACGCCGGCCCAGGCCGCGGGCATCGCCGCAGCGGCGATCGCCCACTTCACGATGCCGCCGACGATGAACGGCACGAAGCCGAGGCTCAGCGCGGTGGCCAGGTCGACGGGCGTGCCCATGGCGGCGAGCACCGCGGCCATGTAGGGGATGCCGAACGCGAAGGGGATGAGGCTCGCGGCGCCGAAGAGGGCGATCGCGAGCAGCGGCCGACGGTCCCAGCGGCGCTCGGCGAGCCAGCCGACCATGGCCGCGGTCGCGACGAAGCCGATGATGAACCCGAAGCTCGGCTTGCCGATCGCGGCGATGCCGCCGGTGAAGCTCGCGAAGATCGGGGCTCCGGCGACGCCGAGCACGAGGTAGCCGGCCATGGCGGCGACGCCGCGGCGGAGGCCGAGCGTCGCGGCGACGAGCATCACGCCGAGCGTCTGCCCGGTGATCGGCACCGGCCACATCGGGATCTCGACCTGCGCGAGCGCCGCGACGACGGCGATGCCGGCGACGACGAGCAGCAGGTCCTTGGCGAGCGTGCGCTGGCCGACGAGCGCGTCGGCCAGGACGGGGTTGATGAACACGGTGCGGCGGGGGAGGGGGTGCGCGGCAGTCATGTCGTCAGCCTAGGGCCGCGCCGGTCCCGCGGACCGCATCCACAGGCCGAGGTCCCGTCGGGGTCATAGCATCGCGCCATGAGCGATCTCGCACGCAAAGCCACCGCACTGCTCGCGATGCACGAGGACTTCGTCGTGCTGCCGACCGCATGGGACGCGTGGTCGGCTCGCACCCTCGTCGACGCGGGCTTCGCCGCCATCTCGATCGGCAGCCACCCGCTCGCGGAGTCGCTGGGGCATCGGGACAACGAGGGCATGAGCCTCGACGACGCGATGGAGGGCATCGCCCGCATCACCGCATCCGTCGACGTGCCCGTCACCGCCGACGTCGAGTCGGGCTACGGGGCCGCGCCCGCGGAGCTGATCGAGCGGCTGCTCGCCGCCGGCGCGGTGGGGCTCAACGTCGAGGACACCGTGCACGGCGAGGGCCGGATGCGCGAGGCGCAGGAGCACGCGGACTACGTGGGGGGACTGCGGGCGGCCGCCGATGCGGCAGGCGTCGACGTCGTCATCAACGCACGCACCGACGCGTTCGCACGGCCGCAGCTGCACGGCGGTGACCCGCTCGACGAGGCCATCCGGCGCTGCGAGCTCGCGGAGCAGGCGGGCGCGCGCTCGCTCTATCCGGTCAGGCCGCCGGACGCCGCGGCGCTGCGGGCTATCCTCGAGCGCGTGTCGCTGCCCGTGAACGTCACCGCGCACCCTGTCAAGGGCTCGGTGGTCGGCGGGCTCGACGAGATCCGCGCGAGCGGCGCTCGCCGTGTCACGTTCGGGCCGCTGCTGCAGCTGGCGCTCACCGAGTCGATGCAGGAGCTCGTGCGTCCCTGGCGCTGAGCCGGGGATCAGGGCTTGGCGCTGAGGTCGGGCTGCACCGACTCGCCAGTGCCGCCCCGCTGGTAGGCTGGACGGCTGGCTCGCTCAACGCGGGCCGAACCCCCATCCGCATCGAGAGAGGCTCCCGCGCGTGATCGCCGTGTCCGGATTCGAGCTCTCCGTCGGCCCGCGGACGCTCATGACCGACGTCTCCTTCCGCATCGAGCGGGGCGACAAGATCGGGCTGGTCGGTCGCAACGGCGCCGGCAAGACCACGATGACGAAGGTGCTCGCAGGCATCAGCGACGACCGCGACGGGCACACCTTCTCCGGCACCGTCGAGCGCAGCGGCGAGATCGGCTACCTGCCCCAGGACCCGCGCTCCGGCGACCCGAAGCAGACGGCGCGCCGGCGCATCCTCGACGCCCGCGGCATCGGCGAGCTCGTCGAGGGCATGCGCATCGCGACCGAGCAGATGGGCGAGGGCGGCGCCGTCGCCGACGAGGCCATGCGCCGCTACAGCAGGCTCGAGGACCGCTTCCTCGCTCTCGGCGGCTACGCGGCCGAGGCGGAGGGCGCGGCGATCGCGTCGAACCTGCAGCTGCCCGACCGCATCCTCGACCAGCCGCTCGAGACGCTCTCCGGCGGCCAGCGCCGCCGCATCGAGCTCGCCCGCATCCTGTTCTCGGGCGCCGACACGATGCTGCTCGACGAGCCCACGAACCACCTCGACGCCGACTCCGTCACGTGGCTGCGCGAGTTCCTCAAGGGCTACCAGGGCGGACTGCTCATCATCAGCCACGACGTGCAGCTCGTCGAGGAGACTGTCAACCGCGTCTTCTACCTCGACGCGAACCGGCAGGTCATCGACATCTACAACATGTCGTGGAAGCTCTACCTGCGGCAGCGCGAGTCCGACGCCGAGCGGCGCAAGCGCGAGCGCGCGAACGTCGAGAAGCAGGCCAGCCAGCTGGAGATGCAGGCGGCGAAGATGGGCGCGAAGGCGTCGAAGGCCGTCGCGTCGAAGCAGATGGCGAAGCGCGCCGAGCGGATGCGCTCCGGCCTCGAGGACGTCCGCGCCGTCGACCGGGTGGCGAAGCTGCGCTTCCCGAAGCCAGCCCCCGTCGGGAAGACGCCGATCATGGCGCGCGACCTCTCGAAGTCGTACGGCTCGCTCGAGATCTTCACGGCCGTCGATCTCGCGGTCGACCGCGGCTCGCGAGTCGTCATCCTCGGCCTCAACGGCGCGGGCAAGACGACCCTGCTGCGCATCCTCGCGGGCGTCTCCGAAAGCGACACCGGTGAGATCGAGCGCGGCCACGGTCTGCGCGTCGGCTACTACGCGCAGGAGCACGAGACGCTCGACGTCGAACGTTCGGTGCTGTCGAACATGCTCTCGGCATCGCCCGACATCACGGCGACCGAGGCGCGCCGCGTGCTCGGCTCGTTCCTGTTCACGGGCGACGATGCTGACAAGCCGGCCCGCGTGCTCTCCGGCGGTGAGAAGACGCGCCTCTCGCTCGCCATGCTCGTCGTCTCGAGCGCGAACCTGCTGCTGCTCGACGAGCCCACGAACAACCTCGACCCCGCGAGCCGCGAGGAGATCCTCGGTGCGCTCGGCGCCTACGAGGGTGCCGTCATCCTCGTCAGCCACGACGAGGGTGCCGTGGAGGCGCTCGACCCCGAGCGCGTGCTGATCATGCCCGATGGCACCGAGGACCTCTGGAACCCCGAGTACCTCGACCTCATCGGCCTGGCGTAGCGCTCCGGCGTCGACTCCGGCGGTCGGCGCGAGATTGCGCCGGAACCAGCCGCGTCAGAACGGCAGCGGCGGTTCGTCGTCTGTCGGTTCGGGCGGTGGTGCCCAGATGCCGGTGGTCGGGGGTGGTGGCGGGTCGGGCCTGGTGTCGGGGTTGTTCCAGCGCTCCGCGTCGGCGCGCATCTGCTCGGCGGCGGCTTTGCGTCGTCGGCGCTTCTCGGCGGGAGTGGGTGCGGGGTCGCGGCCGCGGCGGGGCAGGTCGGTGAAGAC
>JBAZPY010000062.1:0-7361 GCA_041645515.1 Agrococcus sp. | reverse complement strand
GCGAAGGGGCTCGCCACGGCGCGCGAGCTGCCGCTCTACGGCGTCAACCACCTCGTCGGGCACGTCGCCGCCGACGTGCTCTCCGGCGAGCCGCTCGAGCTGCCGACGATCGCGCTGCTCGTCTCCGGCGGGCACACGTCGCTGCTGCTCGTGCGCGACCTCGCCGGCGACGTCGAGCTGCTCGGCGAGACGATCGACGACGCCGCGGGCGAGGCGTTCGACAAGACGGCGCGGCTGCTGGGCCTCAGCTACCCGGGCGGTCCGTCGATCGACCGCGCGGCCGCCGACGGCGATCCGCAGGCGATCCGCTTCCCGCGCGGCCTCACCGCGCCGAAGGACCGCGACCGGCACCGCTGGGACTTCTCGTTCTCGGGGCTCAAGACCGCCGTCGCCCGCCACGTCGAGCGGGCGGAGGCGGCGGGGGAGCGGCTGCCGGTCGCCGACGTCGCGGCGAGCTTCCGCGAGGCGGTCGTCGACGTGCTCGTGTCCAAGGCGCTCGACGCGTGCGCCGAGCACGGCATACCGCGACTGCTGCTCGGCGGCGGCGTGGTCGCGAACCGACGGCTGCGCGCGGTCGCGGAGCAGCGCGCCGCCGACGCCGGCGTGCGCCTGCGCATCCCGCCGCTCGAGCTGTGCACCGACAACGGCGCGATGATCGCGGCGGTCGGCGCGATGCTCGTCGCCCGCGGCGACGCGCCCAGCTCGCCGGGCTTCGCGGCCGAGTCGACGCTCGACGCGAGCACCGTCCAGGTCCGCTGATGCTCGTGACGCTCGTGCGCGGTGCATCCGGAGGGGCGGATGCACAGGCCGGCCTGGCAGGATCGAGTGTCGACGAGCGACGAGGAGGCAGGGCATGAGCGCGACCGCATGGCAGCAGCAGGGCTGGGGGACGCAGCCGCCGCAGCCCGCCCAGCCGCCGCAGCGGGCCCAGTTGCAGCAGGCATGGGCCGCGCCGACGCATCCGGGTCCGAGGACGAACCTGCTCGCGGTCCTCGCGATCGTCGCCGCCGCATCCGGGACCACCATCCTGCTCGGGTTCGGCAGCATCGCCGCGATCGTGCTCGGCGCGGTCGCGCTCTCGCAGCTGCGGCGCACCGGCGGGGACGGCCGCCTGCTCGCGATCTGGGCGATCGTGCTCGGCGTGGTGACGCTCGTCGCGCTCATCGCGGCGGCCGTCACCGGCATCGCGATGATCGTCGGGATCGTCGAGC
Organism: Agrococcus sp.; assembly: GCA_041645515.1. Classification (GTDB taxonomy): domain Bacteria; phylum Actinomycetota; class Actinomycetes; order Actinomycetales; family Microbacteriaceae; genus Agrococcus. The sequence continues at coordinate 6,150 of JBAZPY010000062.1, read as the reverse complement.
AGGCGCAGTCGCTCGGCGGGGTGTGAGACCGGCGCTCAGCCGGGCCCCGATCCGGGATCCGCGGCGCTGCCGCACGGTACGGTGGTGCTCGCGCAGCACGCGCATCGCAAGGAGGAGCCCGTGAGCGACCAGTACCCGGCCGACGGCCGTTTCCGCCGGCCCGAGCAGGACGGCGCCTCCGGCGACGCCGCCGACGGCGTCCAGCCCACCGCCGACCTCGGTCAGCAGTCCGAGCAGCCATCCTTCGGCCAGGCGCCCGACGCCCAGGCGGCTCCCTCGTACGGCGAGCAGCCCGGGTACGGCCAGGCTCCCTCCTACGGCCAGGCACCCTCGTACGGCCAGGGCCAGGATGCGGCACCGGCCTACGGGCAGGCGCCCGAGGCGTCGCACGGCTACGGCGCGAGCGCGCCCGGGTACGGCCAGCAGTACGGGCAGCAGCCCGGTGCGGAGCAGCCCGGCTACGGCCAGGCGTCGGCGCCCGCCGACCAGGGATACGGTCAGCCCGCGTACGGCCAGCCGGGGTACGGCCAGCCGGCGTACGGCCAGCCGCCGGCATACGGGCAGCAGCCCGCGTACGGCCAGCCGGCGTACGGCCAGCAGGCCGGCTACGGCCAGCAGGCCGGCTACGGCGACCCCGCACTGGCGGGCTACTCGCAGCCGGGCTACGCGCAGCCGGGCGAGCAGCGGATGAAGCCGCTCACGGTCTGGGCGCTCGTGCTGTCGGGCCTCGGGCTGGTGCTCTCGTTCGTGTTCGGCCTCGGCTTCCTGCCGGCGCTCGCCGGCTGCATCCTCGGCTTCGTCGCGATGCGCAAGAACCCCGAGGCCAAGCCGTGGCCGCTCGTCGCGGCGATCGTCGGCGGTGTCGCGGTCATCCTCTCGCTCGTGCTCTCGATCATCAACGCGGTCCGCCTCGTCCAGTGGATCGAGTACTACTCGCTCAACGGGTGACCGGACGCTCGCCGCTGGAGGCGCGCCCCTCCGACGGGCGGGCGCGCCCCCGGCTGAGCGATCTCACGGTGGTGTCGCTCATCCTCGCGGGGCTGGGCCTCGCGCTCGCGATGGTGAGCGGCGTCGGGCTGCCGGTCGCGGTGGCGGGCGTCGCCTGCGGCGCCGTCGCGATGCGCCGGCGGCCCGCCGAGCGGCCATGGCCGCTGATCGCGGTGGTCGTGGCATCGCTCGGCGTGGTGATCGCCGCGATACTGCTCATCATCGCGGTGACGGTCTGGCTGCCAGAGCTGCCGAGGCTGCTCGCGGGGTGAGCGGCGCACGCGCGGCGGCCGGCGCTAGGGGCGGTCGGCCAGGATCGCGCGATGCCTGCCGCCGACGCGGGTCGCGATGAGCGTCGCCCGGCCGTCGCCCTTCAGCTTCAGCCGCTTGCGGAGCGCCGCCGGGTCGATGTCGGCGCCGCGCTTCTTGATCTCGAGGTCGCCGATGCCCAGCTCGCGCAGCCGCTGCGCGATCCTCCGCTCGTCGAGCGGCAGCGTCTCGCGCACGCGGAACGCCTGCGCGAGCGGCGTCTCGACGAGGCTGTCGCCCGTGAGGTACGCGAGGCCCGGGCTCACGCTCCTGGCCGAGAGCCGCTCCGCGAGCGCGCCGATCAGCTCCGCGCGGATGACGGCCCCGGCGGGCTCGTAGAGCCACTCGCCGAGCGCGCCGGGCTCCGGGTGGCTCGCGTCGCCGGTGAGCTCTGCGGCGCCGTCGTCCGTGAGCACGAGCGCGCTGCGGGCGACGTCCGGGCGCGCGAGCGCGCCGGTCCAGACCACGGTCTCCACCGTCTCCAGGCCGTCCGTGACCCACTGGTGCTCCGCATCCATCGGCAGCAGGTCGCGATCGACGCCGGGCGCGAGCTTCACGCCCGACGAATGGGCCGCGGCTCGGGCGAAGACGGCGTCGAGCGCGGGGGACCAGTCCGCCGGGTCGTTCAGCCGCCGCGCGCCGTCGCGGCGCGCGGGATCGAACCAGAGCGCCTCCGCGTCGACGGCGGTCTCGAGTGCGTCGCCATGGAGCACGGAGGCGTGCCAGGCGGCGAGGTTGAAGGCCGCGAGCGCGGCAGTGACCTCGTCGCGCTCGACGGCGGTGACCTCGAGACCGAGGGTCGCGAAGGCGAGCGCGTCGGCGCCGATCCCGCAGCCGAGGTCGGCCACCGAGACGATGCCCGCCCGGCGCATCCGGCCGGCGTGGTGCGCGGCGACGCGCAGCCGCGTGGCCTGCTCGAGGCCCGCCTCGGTGAACAGCATCTCGACGGCGAACTCGCCGAACTTCGCGCGGGCGCGGCGGCGCAGCCTCGCCTGCGACAGCACGGCGGCGACGAGCGCAGGGTCATGTCCGTCTGCGCGCAGCCGCGACACCTCGCGCACGAGGTCCGAGCGCTCGTCGAGCTGCACCTCGACGCGCTCGAGCAGCGCGAGGCCCTCCCTCGACAGCAGCAGTCGCAGCTCTTCGGCGTCCATCGCTCCAGTCAAGCATCGTCGGGTGGCACGCAGCGCCCGGGCGGCGCTTCGGCCCGCCCGGCGCACCGATTGGCACTCATGTTGACCGAGTGCCAATCGACCGCCTAGGCTTGCTCTGGCGTCCGACCCGTTCGGACGCGCCCCAGAGTCTGACAAGAAAGAGGCAACCGTGTCGGTTTCCATCAAGCCGCTCGAGGACCGCATCGTCATCAAGCAGGTCGAGGCAGAGACGACGACCGCGAGCGGTCTCGTCATCCCTGACACCGCCAAGGAGAAGCCCCAGGAGGGCGAGGTCGTGGCGGTCGGCCCCGGTCGCATCGACGACAACGGCAACCGAGTCCCGATCGATGTCGCCGTCGGCGACAAGGTGCTGTACTCCAAGTACGGCGGCACCGAGGTGAAGTTCGGCGCTGACGAGTACCTCGTGCTCTCCGCGCGCGACGTGCTCGCCATCGTCGAGCGCTGACGCTCCACCGAGCCAGTCGGCGGCGCCCCCTCGCGGGGGCGCCGTCTTCTTTCGTCCCAGGAGGGGCCATGAGCGAGCAGCGCACGAGGTCCGGCCTCTGGTACGCGATCTTCGCGTACGCGTTCTGGGGCGTCGTGCCCGTCTACCTCCAGCTGACGAAGGGCATCGACGGCTTCGAGCTGATCGGCTGGCGCGTGATCGCGTCGGTCGCCGTCGCGTTCGCCCTCGTCGCGATGACGCGCGGCTGGGGGCGGCTGCGCGGCATCCTGCGCAGCAGGCGCGACACCTGGACGCTCGTGATCGCCGGCAACGCGGTGCTCATCAACTGGACCGCGTTCATCGTCGGGGTGCTCTCCGACAAGGTGCTCGAGACCAGCCTCGGCTACTTCCTGAACCCGCTCGTGAGCGTCGTGCTCGCCGTGCTCTTCCTCGGCGAGCGGCTGCGGCCCGCGCAGTGGGTCGCGGTCGGGCTCGGCGCCGTGGGCGTGCTCGTGATGATCATCGGCTACGGCGAGGTGCCCTGGATCGGTCTCACCGTCGCCCTCTCCTTCGGCGTCTACGGCCTCATCAAGAAGCGCGTCGGCGGATCCGTGGATGCGCTGTCGGGCTTCACGGTCGAGACCGTCGCGGCGCTGCCCGCATCGCTCGTGATGCTCGCCGTCGCCATCAGCATCAACGGCGTGACGGTGGGCGCGAACGGGGCGGCCGGCGTCTGGGGCACCGTCGGGATCGGCCTCGTCACCGCCATCCCGCTGCTCGCGTTCGCGTCCGCCGCACGCCGCATCTCGCTCACCGCGCTCGCGTTCACGCAGTACCTCGCGCCGATCATCTCGTTCCTCTTCGGCGCCTTCGTGATGATGGAGCCCATGCCGCTCGAGCGCTGGATCGGCTTCGCGCTCGTGTGGGCGTCGCTCGTGCTCGTCTCGGTCGACCTGCTCGGCCGCCACATGCGCAGGCAACGCGTGGAGCCACCGGCGGCCTGACGCTCGACGACCGCCGCTACGCGACCTCCGGCCGCTTCTGGCGGAAGATGCGCGCCGGGCGGTCCTCGCCGTCCCACACCTGCACGATGCCCCACGCGACCGCGGCGATCGGCACCGACAGCACCGCGCCGACGATGCCGCCGAGCACGGTGCCGATCGTGAGGGCGATGAGGATCACGAGCGCGTGGAGGCGCAGCGACCGGCCCATGACGACGGGCTGCAGGAAGTTGCCCTCCAGCTGGTTGACGACCACGACGGCACCCAGCACGACGAGCGCGACGACCGGGCCGTTGGCGACGAGCGCCACGAGCGTCGCGAGCGCGCCGGCGATCGTGGCGCCCACGAGCGGCACGAAGGCCAGCAGGAAGACGAGCACCGCCAGCGGCAGGGCGAGGGGCACCTGCGCGAACGCGAGCACGAGGCCGATGCCCACCGCATCCACCGCCGCGACGAGGGCGGTGCCGCGCACGTAGCCGCCGAGCGTCTCGACGGTCTTCGCGCCGATCCGCTTGCCGCGGGCGTACCGCTCGCCCTCGAACGGGCGCAGCAGGAACTCCCAGATCGCCGGGCCGTCCTTGAGGAAGAAGAACAGGACCACCACCATGAGCGCGAAGCCCGTGAGGAAGTTGGCGGCCGCGCCGACGCCGGCGGCGGCGCCCAGGCCGAACTGCGCGCTCGTGGCGAAGTCGATGACGGCGTCGCGCGCCTGCTGGATCTGCTCGACGGTGGGGGCGAACGGCAGCGTCTGGATCCAGTCGACCACCTGGTCGACGCCCTCGGAGGCGCTCGCGGCGAGCGCGCCGAACTGCGAGCGCACGGCGTTGACGATCAGCCAGACGACGCCGCCGAGCACGACGACGATCGTCAGGAGCGCGATGGCGGTGGCGAGCCAGCTCGGCACGCCCCAGCGCCGCATCCAGCGCATCGCGGGCACGAACGCGGATGCCAGGATCAGCGCGATCGTCACCGGGATCATCACGAGCGTCAGCTGGGTCATGGCGAAGACGACGCCCGCCACCGCGACGACGACGATGATGCCCTGCAGGGCCCGCGTGGCGAACCGGCCGAACCCGTCGCCCCAGACCGACGGTGCCGCGATGGGCACGCGGAGGTCGTCCCGCGGTGCTTCCTTGTCCCCGAACAGCCCCATGGCTTCCTCTCGACGTGGCGGCAACGGTACCGCGCCGAACCTGGGATGCAGGGGCGGCGCCCCTACCCCCGGATGACCTGAGCGCGGCTCAGGAGTGGCGCAGGAGTGCTGCAGTTCGCGTCGCGTGCGCCAAGACCGTTACCAGGACGTAACGCAGAACGGCCGCTTTCGTCGCGGCTTCCGCCTACTGTTGTGCCAACGCGCGTACCAGCACGCGTCCTCCCAGAGGAATTTAGGAGCACAATGCAGTCCTTCCTTCGCACCAAGGGGCAGCACCCCCGTCGTGCCGCGGCGCTCGGCGTCGCGACCGCCGGCGTCATGCTGCTCGCAGCCTGCGCCAGTGGCGGCACGCCCGCCCCGTCCGGCTCGGCCGGCCCGACCGAGGGCGGCGGCGCCACCGACACGTCGTTCGTGGTGGGCACGATCCTGCCCCAGACGGGCAACCTCGCGTTCCTCGGCCCGCCCGAGTTCGCGGGCGTCGACCTCGCCGCGCAGGAGCTGGAGGAGGCCGGGTTCGAGTTCGACATCACCGTCGAGCACCGCGACTCAGGCGACACCACGACCGACATCGCGACGCAGTCGGTGGGCGAGCTCGTGCAGGCCGAGGCCGACATCATCGTCGGCGCGGCATCCTCGGGCGTCTCCTTCACCTTCATCGACCAGGTGATCGACGCGGGCATCGTGCAGATCTCGCCCGCCAACACGTCGCCGGACTTCTCCGACTACGAGGATGACGGGCTCTACTGGCGCACCGCTCCCTCCGACGTGCTGCAGGGCCGCGTGCTCGGCAACCTGATGGTGTCCAACGGCGCAGCCTCGGTCGGCTTCATCACGATCAACGACCCGTACGGCACGGGCCTCGAGGAGAACGCTCGCCTCGCGGTCGAGGCCGCGGGCGGCACCGTGACCGGCAGCGTCCTCTACAACCCGGGCGACACGAACTTCACGTCGCAGGTCGCAGAGGTCCTCGCCGGTCAGCCCGACGCGATCGCCATCCTGGCGTTCGAGGAGACCGCGCAGATCGTACCCGAGCTCGTCACGAACGGCTTCCCCGCCTCCGGCATGTACTTCGTCGACGGCAACCTGTCCAATGGGTACAAC